>CAMCJW010000245.1 GCA_945875195.1 Chitinophaga pinensis
CAGCACAAATGGGAATCCAAGAAGGATTCATTATTACTTCTGTAAATAGAAGAGAATTTGAGAAAGTGGAGGATCTTATAAGAGCTTTAGAATCTGCTCGCGGACAAGTTTCGATAGAAGGTGTTTTTCCTAATGGGGGAAGAGGAGTGTTTTCGTTTTATACTTATTAAAAATAGTAATTTAAATTATGATTGATTTTGAATACCTAGAGGCAAATAAAGAGAAGTTTAGAAATGAATTTTTAAATGCACAACCCTTTCCTCATATAGGAATTGATAAAATTTGTGATGAAGCTAAGCTCACAGAACTATATAACCAAATTCCAGAAATTGATACGCCTAGTGCTGATTATGTTTTTGCCAAAAATAAATTTGAAAAAAGCAAATATTATGAATTAGGGGGCCTTTTTATGGAGCTTCACGAAGATTTTAATAACCCAAAGTTTGGCGAATTGATTAGCTATATTACCAATGAAGATGTTTTTATTGACCCTACTTTTTATGGTGGTGGAATTCACCAAGGAAGAAATGGCAGCTTCTTAGATATGCATGCCGATTTCAATTACCACCCCCTTAAAGAAAATTGGTTCAGAAACCTCAATTTATTGTTATATATCAACAAAGATTGGAAAAAGGAACATGGTGGCGAATTGAAATTGGAAGACGGCAGAACAGGTGTAAAAACTGAAGTAGATGTACCTTTTAACCGCTTGGCAATCATGCATTGCAGAAGTTATACCTTACATGGGTATGATCCAATTAATTTTCCTGAGGGTAAGGCTAGAACCTCAATAGCAGCCTATGCTTATACCATCCATAACAACCACAAAGAAGCAAGCAGAACAACCGTTTGGCATGTGAAGAAAGATTCGCCATTCAAGTATTTTCTTTCTAAAATATGGGTGCCTGCTGTTAAGCTTAAGAGTATTTTTAGCAAAAGCAAAACAGCAGACCATTAGTTTATTTGATGAATAATTAGGTTATGGACAATGTAACAAACAATGAATCGTTAATATTGTTGTAGCTTATGGTGTTTTTTAGAATAATTTTATTTTGTTTTGGGTTCATTATTCCATCTTTTGCAAACATTGCATTAGCCCAGAAAGCCAGTATTAGTGGCTATGTAAAGGATAGTTTAACAGGCGAAACTCTTGTTGGGGCTTCCATTAGAACTGAAGATGGATTGCATGGAACAGTTACCAATGTTTATGGTTTTTTTTCACTTTCAATTTCTAATTATAATACACCAATTATATGCTCGTATGTGGGTTATAATCCGAAAAGAATTCTTTTAAAGAAGGAGGTAAATGAAAATATTCAATTTGCCTTATCGCCAAAAGACAGAGAAAGCAAAGAGGTTGTAATTACTGGGGAAAGAAATGATAGAAATGTAAAAAGCACAGAAATGGGCCGAATAGAATTGAGTGGCGAAAAAATTAAATCACTACCAGTTGTTTTTGGCGAACCCGATGTGTTAAAAGCAATAACCTTGCTGCCAGGCATAAAAAGTGGAGGTGAGGCAAGTACGGGTTTTTATGTGAGGGGTGGAGGCCCTGATCAAAATTTAATCCTAATGGATGAAGCTGTGGTTTATAATCCTTCTCATTTATTTGGTTTCTTATCTGTTTTTAACTCCGATGCAGTAAAAAACATAGAAATTATCAAAGGTGGGATGCCTGCCAATTATGGTGGTCGTTTGTCTTCTATTTTAAACGTAAACATGCGTGAAGGAAATAACCAGCAGTTTAAATACAGTGGAGGTATTGGTTTAATCTCCTCCCGTTTATCTGCTGAAGGCCCAATAAAGAAAGGTAAAAGCAGCTTTCTTGTTTCTGGTAGAAGAACCTATATTGATATTTTTGCTAGACCTTTTTTGCCAGACGAAATAAAAGGAAACAGCTACTACTTCTATGATGTAAACCTGAAGTTAAATTTTATCCTAAGTCCAAAAGACCGAATTTATGTTTCTGGTTACTTTGGAAGAGACATTCTTGATTACAAAAGCCGAACCAATAGCGCAGTTAATTTCAATTTTGGTTGGGGTAATAGCACCGCCACGTTGAGATGGAACCATATTTTTAACGCTAAACTTTTTAGCAATACCAGTATCATTTTTAATAGGTACGAATTGTTCAATGATTTTAAGTTTGGGGCAGGAGGTTTCAATGTAAGGAGCAACCTGTTGGACTGGAATCTTAAAAATGATTTTACCTATTACCCTAACGACAAACATCAAATTAAATTTGGCTTCAATTACACCTTCCATACCTTTCAACCAGGTATTTTAGCCGGTAATATTGGGTCAGCCAAAATTACTGAAACCATTAATAAACAATACGCACATGAATATGCTGCTTACGCATTAGATGAATGGAAAATCAATAATAGGTGGTCTGTTAATTATGGTTTGAGGTTGGTTGCCTTTCAATTGGTTGGGCCCTACACCCAGAAAGAATATGATAACGATACCCAACTGCCGAATGGAAAATCTTTCTCATACGGACGAAACGAAACCATTGCCTTTTACCCGAGGTTAGAGCCAAGATTTAATTGCAATTACCTCATCAATGAAAATTCTAGTATCAAGGCATCCTATACACAAACCTATCAGTTCTTGCATTTAGCAACCACCTCAGGGGCTCAATTTCCTGTTGATTTATGGGTGCCAAGTAGTAAGTTAGTAAAACCTCAGATGGCAAGGCAATATGCTATTGGTTATTTTAGAAACTTTAGAGAGAATGCTTATGAAACTTCTGCGGAAGCATACTATAAGCCCATGAGAAATCAAATTGAGTTTAAGCCAGGTGCTTCCTTGTTTTTCAATCAAAATTTAGAGAATGAAATGGTTTTTGGACAAGGAACAAGTTATGGCTTGGAGTTATTTCTAAAAAAGAAAACAGGAAAATTTACAGGTTGGGTAGGCTATACTTGGAGCAAAAGTACCAGACAGTTTGATGAATTAAATGAAGGCAAACCCTTTTATTTTAGGTATGATAGAACACATGATATGTCAGTTTTAATCAGCTTTCAAATTAACAAGAAATGGGCTGGAAATGTTGTATTCGTTTATGGAACGGGCAATGCGACAACCTTGCCAGATTCGAGGTATGCCTATAGATATGGCATAGATCCAGTTACTGGTGAGCCAGATTATATTTTCATAGATAAGTATTCTTCGGTTAACTCTTTTAGGTTACCAGCTTACCACCGTGCCGACTTGTCATTTACGTATAATCAAATTCAAACTAAGAAATTTGAGAGCTCTTGGAATTTTAGTATTTACAATGTTTATAATAGAGCAAATCCTTATTTCATTTATTTTTTACCAGATATAAAAAGCCAAACCGTAAAAGCATACATGGTTTATTTGTTTCCAATTGTTCCTTCTGTTCAATGGAATTTTAAATTCTAAATTCATGAAAAAAGCAATAATTAAATATGTGATTCTTTTTATAGCAACCATCCAATTGGCAGCTTGTGAGAAAGAAATTAAAATTAATATTCCTGCTTCAAAAGAGGAGTTAGTGGTGGAGGCGTCCATTAATCAACTTTCGCCCACATTGAACTATGTTATTTTATCAAAAACCATGGATTATTTCAATCCTAGTTTGAGCCTTTTAGCTGTGCGAAATGCCAAAGTTTTTATAACCGAAGGAAATATTGTAGGAAGCGATACCATTTTTGATGTTGCCAATCAAACCCAATTTTTTGATTTAGTAGATTCTCTTTTCTCTGGTATTTATGTGAATCCTTTATTTACAGGAAAGGTTGAAACGCCTTACAAGCTTGATGTTGAGCTAGTAGATGGCAGAAAAATTACTAGTAAAACCTTTATTCCAAAACCAGTAGTAATAGATAGCATGCATTATTGGTTCGAACCAAATAATAAAGATACCAGCGCTTACTTTTACCTTCAATGGCAAGATGGCCCAGAACAGAATAATTATAGAGTAGTGCTTAAAAAAGGATTTATTCCTTTTCTAACTGGTTGGGGTTATGGCGATAGATTCTATTCTTTTGATGATGCCTTAATCAATAACCAACCTCGACCATTTTTAATGCTCAATCCATTTAAATACGGCGATACCGTAAATATTTATCTATCACAAATTGGGAGACCAGAATACCTATTTTGGGATTCGTTTAGAAACGCAGCCAATAACGGCGGACCTTTTGCAACACCCGTATCAGTAAAATCTAACGTTAACGGCGCAATTGGCTCATTTACTGGTTATGCATTAACGCAAGAGCAAATAATTTTGAGATGATTATATATATTCGTTTGTATTAGCAACT
The DNA here is from genome assembly GCA_945875195.1 of Chitinophaga pinensis. Classification (GTDB taxonomy): domain Bacteria; phylum Bacteroidota; class Bacteroidia; order UKL13-3; family UKL13-3; genus B1. Next base: position 4,296 of record CAMCJW010000245.1, read on the forward strand.
GAAATGTCCATTATATGAACCGTATATATTTAATAATACTTTTATTTATTTTTTTTAAACAGGGTTATTGTCAAGTAATTTTGGATAGCAATTCAATGATAAAGCCCAATGTGAAAATTGCAATTAATAGAATCGATTACGATACCTTATATGATTGGGCGGGTAATCAAAATGGCTTAAACAACATTTGGGATTTTAGATTTTTGTCAAAAAAACCTTTAAAAATAGATACAATAAATACAATTTCTAATATAC
>CAMCJW010000246.1 GCA_945875195.1 Chitinophaga pinensis
CCAGAAGATGTATATTTAGCGCTAACCAATGAGGCTACCATGATGCTTTGGACTGGAGATCAAGCTTCTTTTAAGGCAGAGGTTGGTGCAGAATTCTCTATGTGGGATGGCAGCATTGTAGGCAAAAACATAACGCTTGAACCAAATAAAAAAATTGAACAAGAATGGTTTTTTGGGGAAGAAGCAACAGACAATCCAAGCATTGTTACCATTAAATTTCATGTCCATAACCAAGGTACTTCCTTGGAGGTGCGTCAATCAAACATCCCCGATGAGGAATACGATGACATTGCCGATGGCTGGACCAACAACTACATGGCCGAATTGTATGAATTCTATGATGAATAGGTATCACAATTGCCAATCTATAGGTTCAAGTCCGTTTTGAACCAAATAGCTATTTGTCTTGCTAAAATGTTGGCATTTTAAAAAGCCTTTGTGCGCTGATAAAGGGGAGGGGTGAGGTGCTTGTAAAATAAGATGTTTGCTTGTATCAATCAATGTGGATTTGCTTTGAGCAAAATTACCCCAAAGTAAAAATACCAAGTTTTTTCTACGGGAACTTAACTCCCTGATAACACAATCTGTGAATTCTTCCCATCCCTTTTTTTGGTGACTACCAGCTTCACCAGCTCCAACTGTTAGCGTAGTATTTAAAAGCAAAACTCCTTGATCAGCCCATTTACTTAAGTTGCCACTTAATGGTATTACATAACTTGGATAGTCAACCTTTAGTCCTTTAAAAATATTCCTCAAAGATGGTGGAAAGGGAATGCCATCATTCACAGAAAAACTTAATCCATGCGCTTGTCCAATACCATGATAGGGATCCTGCCCAAGTAAAATTACTTTAACCCGATCAAATGGCGTTTTATTAAATGCCTCATAAATTTCTGATTGTGGCGGATAAAATGACTTGTTTGCCAAATTTTCCTGGTCCAAAAAAGCCATTAATTCACTAAATCTTTCTTGTTCAAAGAATTTATCTAATATTGGCTTCCAGCCTACATCTTTGTTTGCATCAATCATTTGAACAAGCAATTTAGTGAATTCAAATCAATTTATTTTTAATTTGCTTTTATGCTCCAAGCATTACACTTTTGCCTCATGAATCACCAAGAAGTAATTGAAAAAGCATGGGAAGATAGATCGCTGTTGCAAGACCAAAACACCCATATAGTTATTAATGAAGTAATAGAAAAGTTAGACAAAGGCCTTTTACGTGTGGCTGAACCAACCACAAATGGATGGAAAGTAAACGATTGGATCAAAAAGGCAGTGATTCTGTATTTTCCTATTCGCAAAATGGAAACTATAGAGGTAGGTCCATTTGAATACCATGATAAAATGGCCCTCAAAAAAGATTACGCTGCATTAGGGGTAAGAATTGTTCCAGGGGCAATTGCTCGTTATGGTGCTTACCTCAGCAAAGGAACAATATTAATGCCTAGTTACGTAAATATAGGTGCCTATGTTGATGAAGGAACCATGGTGGATACTTGGGCCACTGTTGGAAGCTGCGCCCAAATTGGCAAACATGTTCACTTGAGCGGCGGTGTTGGTATTGGTGGCGTTTTAGAGCCTGTACAAGCAGCTCCTGTAATTATTGAGGACAATTGTTTTATTGGTTCAAGATGCATTGTGGTAGAGGGTGTACACATTGAAAGCGAAGCTGTTTTAGGTGCAGGTGTAACATTAACAATGAGCACAAAAATTATTGATGTAACGGGTAATGAACCAACAGAATATAAGGGCCGTGTGCCTGCTCGTTCAGTGGTAATTCCTGGATCTTATACCAAGCAATTTGCTGCTGGCTCATTCCAAGTTCCTTGTGCCTTAATAATTGGTCAACGCAAAGCAAGTACAGATTTAAAAACCTCCCTCAATAATGCTTTGAGAGAATATGATGTAGCTGTTTAAGAATACCCAAAAAGGTAATTTTTTTTTTGGAGAGTTTACAAAGAGAATGTGCCATTTAAATTTAAGAAAAAGGCAATTAAGGTTATGATTGAATAAACTACATATTCGCCTATTGAGGTATATTTACGAAGATCAACACCCTCCATTTTACAATAAACAGCCAATAAAATTTTTTCTACCATGAATGAAATAACTGTTGCATAAGCAATGCCCTCTATACCCCAAATGCCAATAAACCAAAAGGAAAGAATGCAATTTAAAATAAGATAATTTGTACTCACTAAATAGAATATTCTATTTTTCATTAATCCCATTACAACTGTTTGTGGAAATAACATCCTACTTATAATGAGCAATAAATAAATATTAAAAATTTTGTAGCCCTGAACCAAATCTTGGTTGTAAGCAATTTGAAAAAAGTACTTACTAATTAATATGAAAAGTATAGTAGTTGGAAATAACCACCTCATGAGTTTGGTTGAACTAGCCTTTAATTTTGCCAATCCTTCTGCTAAATTGCCATTTTTGTTATAATTAGCAATCTCTCCACTATAGATATTACTCAGAGAATTGGCCAATATCAAAAAAATAGGTAGCTCTTTAGCCCCATACCTAAAAACAGTAAAATCAACTGGTGAAAAATAATATTCTACAATATAGCTATTGATATAATCCATACTGCCTGCCAATAATATGGAGAATAAAAAAGGCAAAACCTTTTTCATAAATTCCAAAATCAAACGAGTATGAAATGAAATAATAGAATACTTCATCAATAATATAAGCGTATAATTAAATTTAATCAAACTTAAAATAACCAATAGATTGATGGCTAAATTTAAGGTTTGCCTCATGTAAATTGGCAAGCATAATAATAGAATATGGGCGCTAAAAGTTAGGCCGCCCCATATCATCAACGATTTGTATTTTCCTTTGAGGTAAAAAATATAATCTGCTATATAGGTTGGCGTATTGAGGAAAACTACCAATGCAAACATTTGAAACAAATCTGAGTCTTTTGGGTATTTATAATAACCCACAACTGCTGTGATTATCCCCGCCACCAAGCTAAAAATTGTTAGAATGGCAAAAGTATTGAACAGCAATCTTTTTTGTTTGGTTTCATCTGAAGCATGGTAAAAAGGAATAAGTGTATTGGTGATGCTCGAAACCCAAAAGAAGGTTAAGCTAGAACTCAACAACATGAGCATCTCATGTTTACTTAATAACAAGGTACCAAAACCAGAGGTAAACCTTGCAAAGGTAATCTTGGCCAAAAGAATAGAAACCAAAAAAAACGACCCAAATCTCAGGAACTGATAAATTTGGAGACTGTTGTATTTGTTGAGTTCGAATTTCTTACTAAGAATGACCAAGTTCCTTGTATATTTTGATATTATATAGGCAAAGATGCAATATTTAGAGCGTAATTGGTAAAATTATTTTGTGTCTAAATTTTGGAGTTTTATCATTAGTTTTGACCCCATGTGGAAGAAAAACATTTTAGAAACCATTGGTAATACGCCCTTGGTTCAAATAAATAAGATCACCAAGGATTTACCATGCACAGTTTTGGCTAAAATTGAAACCACAAATCCGGGAAACTCAATAAAGGACCGCATGGCGGTTAAAATGATTGAAGATGCAGAAAAAGCAGGCATCCTTAAGCCAGGTTATACCATTATAGAAGGCACTAGCGGAAATACTGGAATGGGTTTGGCAATTGCAGCAGTAATTAAAGGCTATAAGTGTATCTTTACCACAACCGACAAACAAAGTAAGGAAAAATTTGATGCGCTCAAAGCTTTTGGTGCGGAGGTAATTGTTTGTCCAACCGATGTTGAGCCTGAAGATCCTCGCTCGTATTATTCTGTTTCTAGTAGATTAATAAAAGAAGTTCCCAATTCATGGAAACCAAACCAATACGATAACTTATCCAATTCGTCTGCCCATTACGAATCAACTGGCCCCGAAATTTGGGATCAAACAGAAGGGAAAATTACACATTTGGTAGTGGGTGTTGGAACTGGAGGAACCATCAGCGGTACAGGAAAATACCTCAAAGAAAAGAACCCCAATATTAAAGTCTTAGGTATAGATACCTACGGTTCTGTATTTAAAAAATACAAAGAAACAGGCATCTTTGATAAAAATGAGATTTACCCTTATATCACCGAAGGTATTGGCGAAGATTTTCTTCCAGCCAATGTAGATTTTTCAGTAATTGATCATTTTGAAAAAGTAACAGATAAAGATGCTGCCATCATGACCCGCAGAATTCCTAGGGAAGAGGGCATTTTTTCTGGTAATTCGGCTGGTTCAGCCATGGCAGGACTGATGCAAATGAAGCACATGTTTAAACCAACTGATGTGGTTGTAGTTATTTTCCACGATCACGGCACACGTTACCTAGGTAAAATGTTCAATGAGGATTGGATGCGCGGTAGGGGTTTCTTAATGAATGATCAAACCCGCGCCATCAATTTAATTGAAAGTCATAAACACCTCAAATTGGTAACCGCCAACGAAGATCAAACCATTGAATCTGCCTTAAAACATATGCGAAAATTCTTTATATCGCAATTGCCTGTTACCAATAAAAACAACGAATTTACAG
>CAMCJW010000247.1 GCA_945875195.1 Chitinophaga pinensis
TGGGATGAAGCATACGATTTTATTGCCAATAAGCTCACCGATATTGTGAAGAAAAATGGGCCAGATGCTGTTGCTGGAATTTCTTCTGCCAGGTGTACCAATGAAGAAAATTACTTGATGCAAAAGTTTATTCGTGCGGTAATTGGCACCAATAACATTGATTGTTGCGCACGTGTTTGCCATTCGCCCACCGCCTTAGGAATGCAGCGTTCATTTGGCACAGGGGCAGCAACCAATTCGGTGATAGATTTAAAATATACAGATTGCATCATGGTTATTGGCGCAAACCCTACCGATGCACATCCGGTAACTGGTGCAAAGTTAAAGCAGTTTGCCATGAAGGGTAAGCCAAGTATTGTGATTGATCCAAGGCGCACAGAAATGGCCAGGTATGCAACTTATCATTTACAATTAAAGCCAGGAACCAATGTGGCTTTGCTAAATATGATGCTGTATTATATCATTCACGAGGGTGTTGCTGATACCAAATTTATTGAAACAAGCACAGAAGGTTATGCAGATTTTTGCGAGCAGATATTGAAGTTAAACATGGATGAGCTTGCAAACATCACTGGTGTAGACAAAGATTTGGTGAGGTCTGCGGCCATTGCTTATGCCACAGCTCCCAATGCCATGTCGTTTCATGGATTAGGCGTTACAGAGCATTCACAAGGGTCATTTACTGTGATGTTAATTTCCGATTTAGCCATGATAACGGGTAATATTGGTAGGAGAGGTGTGGGTGTAAATCCATTGCGCGGACAAAACAATGTGCAGGGGGCGGCAGATATGGGCTGTCAGCCTCACCAAGGAGCAGGTTACATGGATTCTTATGATCCAGAAATCAATAAAACATACGAGGCATTTTATAAAACTAAAATTCCTTTTAGTAAGGGATTAAAAATTCCAGAAATGTTTGAGGCTTCTATTGATGGCAAGCTAAAAGCCATGTGGTTAATGGGAGAAGATGTGGTTCATACCGACCCAAATACCAATAAGGTTATTGCTGCCATGGAAAATTTAGAACTATTGGTGGTGCAAGAATTATTCATGACCGAAACGGCAAAATATGCAACTGTTATTTTGCCTGGCGCTTCCTTCCTTGAAAAAAGCGGCACCTTTACCAATGCAGAAAGGCGCATTCAGAAGGTTCAAAAAGTGGTTGAACCATTGCCTGGCACTAAATCGGATGGACAAATTTTGGTAGACATCATGAACCGAATGGGTTATGATCAAGCCCCTTATGAGGCTCATACCATGTTAGAAGAGATATCTCAAATTGTACCTTTCTTTGCAGGGGTAAAATGGGATGAACTGGGCGAAAGTGGCAAACAATGGCCAGTAAAAGCCGATGGTTCCGATACTGAGATTTTACACCTCAACGGCGCATTCAACAGAGGCAAAGGTAAATTCCATTACTTTGATTGGAAAGAATCTGGCGAAATTGATAAAAATGGCAAGGAGTATCCTTACATCATTACCACCAATAGAGAATTAGAGCATTATAATTCTGGAACCATGACCAGGCGAACTGGCAATGTGCATATACTAACAGAAGATGTGTTACTCATTAACCCGGCCGACGCGAGCAAGAATTTTATCCAAGAAGGAGACATGGTTTGTGTAGAATCGCCCCGCGGAAAAGTAGATATAAAAGCAAGAATAACAGATCAAGTTAAACCCGGAATATTAAGCACCACCTTCCATTTTCCAGAAGTTATGCTGAACCTAATTACCAGTGATGAACACGACACGGAAGCAATGTGCCCTGAGTATAAAATTGTATCTGTTAATATTAGGAAAAGTAAGGGGGAGTATAAAAGTAAGCCGGTGTTAGTTTAAAGTATGAATTAAGAGTGAAGAGTTAAGAGTGAAGAGTTAAGAGTGAAGAATGAAGAGTGAAGAATGAAGAGTGAAGAATTTTAAAATACTCTTACCTCTTACCTCATAAATGTTCTAGTTTTCAATAAAATCGCCCATTGCGGAGAATTTGGCAATTCTGTTTTGAACCAATTTATCGGGAGCAACATCAACTAAATTGGCAATTTCTTGTATCAAATGCGATTTGATTGTCGCAAAAGTTTCAGCGGTATTGTTGTGTGCGCCACCTAATGGTTCAGCAATAACGCCATCAATTAATTTGTTGTTGAGCATATCGGTTGCAGTTAGTTTCAAAGCTTCTGCAGCAATTTCTTTTTGATCCCAAGTGCGCCATAAAATAGAAGAACATGATTCTGGTGAGATAACAGAATACCAAGTATTTTCCATCATCAGTACTCTATCTCCAACACCTATACCCAAGGCACCACCAGAAGCACCTTCACCAATGATAATACAAATAATAGGCACCTTAAATACGCTCATTTCAAACAGGTTTCTGGCAATGGCCTCACCTTGTCCGCGTTCCTCGGCTTCAAGTCCGGGAGAGGCACCAGGCGTATCAATTAAACACACAATAGGAATTTGGAAGCGCTCTGCCATTTTCATCAAACGTAGGGCCTTTCTATAGCCTTCAGGGTTAGGCATACCAAAGTTTCTAAACTGGCGTTGTTTGGTATTTCTACCTTTTTGCTGCCCAACCACCATCACACTTTGTCCGTTTATGCTAGCAAAACCACCCACCATGGCTTTATCATCCTTCACAGTTCTATCGCCATGGAGTTCAATAAAGTTATCAAAACAGTTTTCTATATAGTCTAAAGTATAAGGTCTATCAGGGTGTCGGCTAATTTGAACACGTTGCCAACCGGTGAGTTTTCCGTAGACCTCTTTTTTAGTTTCTAAAATTTTCGCTTCAAGTTCTAAAATCTTAGAATTCATATCTACCTTACCTTTTTCATGAACTTTCTTTACCTCTTCCAACTGATCTTCAAGGTCCTGAATGGGTTTTTCAAAATCAAAATGTGCCATATTTTATAATAATTCTGCCATCAAGCAGTACTGCAATTTTAAGGAAATTCAACTATTTTCAAAATATTTAATATGGTGCTTGTCTTGTATTGAAATATTTCTATATTTGCACTCCCCAAAAGGGAAAAAGGTGTGGTAGTTCAGTTGGTTAGAATACGTGCCTGTCACGCACGGGGTCGCGGGTTCGAGTCCCGTCCGCACCGCCAACAAACACAATGTCTTGTGTAAACAAAAAAAGCCTCACAGCAATGTGGGGCTTTTTATTTTTAAATTGTTATTTTGCTCTTTCGGAATATTGGTAAACTTAGAATAAAGGCTTATAATGATATTTACCACCCAACTATGGAAGAAAAGTTCAAGTATTCTTTATTTTTCAGGCATTAACGATATATTGAAATCTTTTTAACAAATCAGGGTTTTGAGATATTAGCCTAATTTAGTATGAATTGTTCTTTCAAGATTATCTTTACATTTGAAAATGCCCACCAAACCCAAAGCATACTTAAACTACTTATTTTTTGATGAAGCAATGAAAGTTGTGGCAGAAGAAAGTGGCGCCTTGCAGGTAACGCAGGCAAATGCTTGGTCAGATTTAACCAAGCCTATTTTTCCAATAAATAGAAATGGTTTTGTGTATGTGTATAGTTGCAATAATTCTGAAGCTATAGTTAGAACAGACAATTTGTTGGTGGTTCATTATACAGGAAGATTATTAGAAGAGTTTCATTACTATCCTTTTGGTTTATGTTTTGAGGTAAGTAAATCACCCGCCTTGGAGAAATCTTCTGAGCAGCGATACAATAGCCAATTTATTCAACAAGATGAATTTGTTGATGCCAATGGGCAAACCTACGGCATGGAGGATTATGATTTTGCCTTTAGAAACTACGACCCACAAATAGGCCGCTGGATCCAACCCGACCCATTAATGCAACACGCCTCGCCCTATTTAGCGATGAGTAATAACCCAGTTTTATTTACTGACCCAAGTGGGTTATGGGATGGGCCAACTGATCACATTGGAGTTGATGCAAATGGGAATATAGTTGCTCAAGGATATGCCCCTGGTAAAAATCACTATTATTTCTTAACACCAACAGGACGAGGTACTTGGAATAGCTATGAAATAGATGAAAGTGATTTTTTTTATTACCGCCAATTCCAATCTATACAAGGTGGGGCATCAGTTTCTAGCCAAGTTACTGATATACATGGTAAAATAAGAAATGAAGGTGATGCCTATGGACGTGGTAATTATTGGGCTAATGAATTAGCAAGACAAGAGGCTCAAAAAAATAGTGGGTTTAATTCGAAGTTGGTTACTCAAATTGGTGGGGCTGTTAATCAAGCAGGGTTTGGAGCTGATGAACATTGGATTGGTCCAGCTCTAATTGGATTGGGGCAGCCTATTAATTATCTTAAACCTCTAGGAGCATTAGGGTCTAGTCCTGGTTCTTCAATCGCTTCAAAAACTTTATCTAAGGTTATACCATATAGCTCGCCTTTCATAAAAAAAAGCACTACATTTTTATTTGGCAGAGCATCATCAACAGCTGTTCTTGGTAGAGCATTAGGTCGTTTTGTCCCGGCATTAGGTTGGGGACTTA
>CAMCJW010000248.1 GCA_945875195.1 Chitinophaga pinensis
TCATGTCGTTCTGCCGTGCGCTCTATTAATTTTGGTTTTTTACTTGGTCTAGTTTTCATTTTTTTGTCGTTAGTCGTTAGTCTTTGGTCTTTTGTGGTTAGTCTTTGGTTGTTAAAATCATAGGAATAATCATATTGTTTATCTCACAAGTCTGTTTACTAAAGTCTAATAACCAAAGACTAAAGACCAATGCCCAAAGACCAGTCCTCAAAGACTTACCTCAAATTATGCCATGCATTCACTACATCATCGTCATCGTCTAAACGATCCAAAAGCTTGCCAAAGTCCTCTTGTTGGTCTTCTGTTAATTCAACGGTAGTGGTTGGTACCCGCAATAATTGGGCATTTACAATTTCAAATTTACGGTCTTCTAGTGCTTTTTGCATGGCGCCAAATTCTGTAAATGGCACAGTTATAATCAAATGACCTTCGCCATCATCTTCCATTTCTTCCATGCCAAAATCAATCATTTCCAATTCAAAATCTTCAAGATTTATTCCTGCAATATTGATACTGAAAATTCCTTTGCGTTCAAACATAAAATCTAGACTACCTGAGGTAAGCATGGTGCCACCTGTTTTGTTCATGTGTGTGCGCAAATTGGCTATGGTACGCGTTGGGTTATCTGTAGCAGTTTCAATGATTACCGCAACACCATGGGGTCCTTTTCCTTCGTAAACAATCTCTTCAAAATCTTTGTCTTGCTTGCTTGTTGCACGGGCTATTGCTGCGTCGATATTGGTTTTGGGCATGTTCAACGATTTGGCATTGGCAATAATTACACGCAAACGCGAATTACTATCTGGATCGCCAATTCCGCCGCCAGCCTTAATGGCAATAGCAATTTCTTTTCCAATTTTAGTGAATGCCTGACTCATTTTGGCATAACGGGCAAACATCTTGTGTTTGCGTTTTTCAAATACTCTACCCATAACTAATTTAAATTCCTGTTTTGAATACTTGCAAATATAAGGGCCTTTAGCAAAGTTAAAAGGGCCAATTTTGAGGTATTTTCAATTACTTTTCCGAAATTGCAGGCATGGAACTTCAGAAAGGTAAATTATTCATAGATCAAATGGGCAGGCAAGTAATAGTGCCACAAGAGCCATTGCGCATCGTTTCTTTGGTTCCTTCTCAAACAGAGTTATTGTATTTTTTCGGTTTGAACCAAGAAATCATTGGGCAAACTATTTTTTGCATTCACCCAGATGAAATGCACCAAATAAAGCCCAGAATTGGTGGAACGAAAAAACTGAATTTGGATAAAATTAGGGAATTAAAACCCAACCTCATTATTGGTAACAAGGAAGAGAATGAGCAATCACAAATAGAAATTTTGATGAAGGAGTTTCCAGTTTGGATGAGCGATATTCAAAACATGGATGATTCGCTAGAAATGATAATCAAAGTAGGGGAGCTAGTCAATAAAAAAGAACAAGCACTCCGCCTTGAGCAGCAGATAAAACAAGGCTTTTTAGATTTGGTTCAAACCGAAAAAAGAAAAACTTGTACCTATTTAATTTGGAGAAAACCTTGGATGGCAGCAGGTGAAAACACCTTTATCAATGATATATTAGCTAGATTGGGACTAGAAAATTGGGTCAAAAATCAAAATAGTCGCTACCCAAGCCTAGAAGATGATTGGTTCAAAACAAATAAGCCAGAAATCATATTATTGTCCTCCGAACCCTATCCATTTAAGGATATTCACCTCCAAGAATTACAGAATTTTTGTCCAAATGCCCAAATTATTTTGGTAGATGGCGAAATGTTTAGTTGGTATGGTTCTCGCCTAAGCCTTGCCATTCCTTATTTTAGGACGCTTACTGACCAATTTTAGATTAAATACGGATATTTATCCTCAGAATTTTTGATTTTTTGTGGATAGTCTTTCTTCAAGAATGAATAGCTTTGCTTGCTATTGGTTATTGATGCATGGAAGAGAATATAAACGATAATTTACCAGATAATCTAGAACCCGAAACTCCCAAGGAGTATCATATTTTAGCTGTTAATGGCTTGTATGAGAATTGGTTTTTGGATTATGCCTCCTACGTTATTTTGGAACGCGCGGTTCCTGCCTTGGATGATGGGTTAAAGCCCGTTCAGCGCAGAATATTGCATTCTATGAAGGAAATGGATGATGGTCGCTTTAATAAGGTAGCCAACATCATTGGACAAACCATGCAATACCACCCGCATGGCGATGCTTCAATTGGCGATGCCATTGTTAATCTGGGTCAAAAAGAACTGCTCATAGAAACCCAAGGAAACTGGGGCGATTTTAGAACAGGAGATTCTGCTGCAGCACCCCGCTATATTGAGGCCAGGCTATCAAAGTTTGCCCTTGAAGTAGCTTTTAACAAGCAAACTACCCAGTGGCAAAATTCATACGATGGCAGAAAAAAAGAGCCCGTTACCTTGCCCATGAAATTTCCTTTGCTTTTGGCACAAGGAGTAGAAGGTATAGCTGTTGGCCTAGCAACTAAGGTAATGCCACATAATTTTTGCGAATTGTTATTGGCAAGTATTGATCATTTAAAAGGAAAAAAAATTGAGTTATATCCTGATTTTGCAACCGGTGGAACTGTGGATGTAGCCAATTATAACCAAGGTAAAAAAGGTGGAAAAATAAGGGTAAGGGCAAGAATTGAAGAACTCGACAAGAAAACCTTGTTTATCAAAGATGTGCCTTATGGCGTTACCACTACTCAATTAATTGATTCTATTATCAAGGCAAATGATTCTGGAAAAATAAAAATCAAAAAGGTAATAGACAATACGGCCAAAGATGTTGAAGTAGAAATTCAGTTGGCACCAGGTGTATCTCCAGATAAAACAATTGATGCCTTATATGCCTTTACAGATTGTGAGGTAAGCATTTCACCCAATGCCTGTGTAATTGCCGACGACAAACCCATTTTTATTGGGGTAGATGAGTTGCTCAAGCTTTCAACCGAGAAAACCAAAGACTTGCTTCGCCAAGAATTGGAGATAAAAATGGCTGAACTCGAAGAGCAATGGCATTATAGCAGCATCGAAAAAATATTCATTGAAAAAAGAATTTACCGCGATATTGAGGAGTGCGAGAGCTTTGAAGAAGTAATTGATGTTATTTGGAAGGGCATGAACAAGTTTAAAAAATTGTTCAGAAGAGAGTTAACAGAAAACGATATCCTTCGCCTTACCGAGATAAAAATTAAGCGTATTTCAAAATACGATTCTTTTAAAGCAGATGAATTGATGAAGGGAATTGAGGCCCAATTGGAACAAGTTAAATTCGACCTCGACAATTTAAAAGCCTATGCCATAAAATATTTTGAGAACCTACTCAAGAAATATGGTAAAGGCCGTGAGCGTAAAACTGAGATAAGAACCTTTGATACCATTGATTCAAAAACAGTGGCCATTGCAAACCAAAAGCTCTACGTAAATAGGGCCGAAGGCTTTGTGGGTGTTGGTCTTAAGAAAGATGAGTACATTGCAGATTGCAGTGATTTAGACGATATCATTGTATTCCGTAAAGACGGTAAAATGATGGTTTGCAAGGTGCAAGAAAAAGCATTTGTGGGCAAAGACATTATTCATGTAGATGTTTTTCGTAAAAACGATGAACGCCGCATTTATAATGTGATTTACCTCGATGGAAAAACCAAAACCAGCTATGCAAAAAGGTTTCCAGTTACGGGCATCACGCGCGACAAAGAGTATGATTTAACACAAGGCACCGCTGGCTCAAGAATTCTATACTTTACCGCCAATCATTCTGGTGAGGCCGAAGTGGTAAATATTACCTTGAGTCCGCTTAGCCATGCACGCAAACTTAGTTTCGATTTTGATTTCAGTGAATTAGCTATTAAGGGTAGAGGCGTTCAAGGTAATATTATCAGTAAATATTTGGTAAAAGGGATCAAACTTAAATCAAAAGGTATATCTACATTAGGAGGTATTAATTTATGGTATGATGCTGCAATTGGCAGGATTAACACCAATGAACACGGTACTTTTTTAGGAAACTTTTTAGGCAGTGATCTTATTATTTCCATCTACAAAGATGGCAATTATGAGTTAACCAATTTTGATGTAAGCAACCATTTTGAATATGAACAACTACTGCATATTTCAAAGTTTAAACCCGATCGTCCAATAAACGTTGTGTATTTTGATGCAAAGGCAAAACAATATTATATCAAGCGTTTCTTAATTGAAACACTCACCTTGAATAAGAAGTTTTTGTGCATTCCCGAAGAAAAAGGTAATTACATTTTAATAGCAACCGATTTTAAAAATCCAATAGTCATTTTAACCACGGGCAAAGGAAAAACCATCAATGAGGTTCAACACAATTTGGCTGAGGTAATAGATGTAAAAGGATGGAAAAGCATTGGAAATAAATTTGTTGGTTCAGACCTCACCAAATTAGAATTATTGCCACCAG
>CAMCJW010000249.1 GCA_945875195.1 Chitinophaga pinensis
AAATGGTGGTTTTTTAAGATTGGGTGTTAAATTTATAAACCAACCAGATTATTATGTAAAAGGAATGAGGTATTCCCATATTTTAAAGGGAGGGTATATCCGTCCAGAAATAATGCTTCTTTACCATCAAAATACAGGTGTAAATAATACTTATTTTGGTGGGTTTGGCAGCACTTCAATTAATAGAATCACCGATGTAAAAGGAGGTGCTTTTTTCATGAACTTTGGGAAGCAGTGGGTGTATTCAGATATTTTCTGTGTTGATTTCTTTATTGGACCAGGTATTGGGACTAAAATAATAAATACCACTATAGGTGGAAATACCATAACCGACCAATATTCAGATATTACCGAAATTGGAGGTTTTGGCTTTATTGCAGCTACTGAGAAAAATGGATCAACTGCTTTTTGCTTTCAAACAGGATTGAAATTAGGCGTTTTGATTGGATCAAAAAACAAAAAGTAATACCAATTTAGTCAGCTAGATTTCCTTTTCCTTCTCTCACAATTATTGGCTCCTCATTACTACAATCAATAATTGTGGAGGGGATATTTTCACCAAAACCTCCATCGATAACAAGGTCTACTTGGTGTTCAAATTTTTCGTGAATTTCCTCTGGGTCGGTCATATACTCAATAATTGCATCATCATGGTGTATGGTGCTAACCGCTAGTGAAATTCCTAATTCTTTTATGATGGTTTGTGCAATGGCATTATCTGGAACCCTAATTCCAATGGTTTTCTTATTACCAGCAAACATTTTACTTACCTGATTATTTGCCTTTAAAATAAAAGTAAAAGCTCCTGGTAAGTTATTTTTTAGTAGCCTAAAAATGTTCTTATCAATTGCGGCAGTGACATCAGAAATATTGGCCAAATCAGCACAAAGAAGAGAGTAATTAACTTTCTCTTGCTTCTTACCCATAATTTTCCCCATGCGCTCTATTCCCTTCCTTGAATCCATTCTGCAGGCCATTGCATAAATGGTATCTGTGGGAATAATAATCACTCCATCTTGGTTCAAAATGTCCAAAACCTTTTTTAGATCTCGAGGATTGGGATTCTTAGGATGGAGTGTTAGTAACATATTTTAAAAAAGAAAAGGGCACAGCTTATTGAATTTAAAACTCAATAAGCTGCGCCCAAAGCTAATTGTTTTATTATAGATTTCCTGCTACTGCTTTTTGAACCAAATCTGCAGCTTCTTTCAATACAATTGCTGAATAAACTTTTAATCCAGATTCATCAATCAACTTTTTACCTTCTTCGGCATTTGTTCCTTGTAAACGAACAATAATTGGAACTGGTATATTACCGATGCTCTTGTAGGCATCCACAACACCCTGCGCAACTCTATCACAACGCACAATTCCACCAAAAATATTAATCAAAATTGCTTTTACATTTGGATCTTTTAAAATAATACGGAATCCAGCTTCAACAGTTTTAGCGTTTGCCGAACCACCCACATCTAGGAAATTAGCAGGATCACCTCCTGATAATTTAATGATATCCATGGTAGCCATTGCCAAACCTGCACCATTAACCATACAGCCAACATTGCCATCTAACTTTACAAAGTTTAGATTGAACTCTGCTGCTTCAACTTCCGCTGGATCTTCTTCAGTTACATCGCGCATAGCAGCGTAATCTGGATGACGGTAAAGTGCGTTGTCATCTATGTTTACTTTTCCATCAACAGCAATAATTTTGTTATCTGATGTGCGCAAAACAGGATTGATTTCAAACATGGCAGAATCAGATTTGTCGTATGCTTTGTACAACGCGGTAACAAATTTCACCATTTGCTTAAATGATTCACCCTCACAACCCAAGTTAAAAGCGATTTTGCGCGCTTGAAAACCTTGCAACCCAACTTTAGGATCAACCGTTTCTTTGTGAATCAAGTGAGGTGTGTGCTCGGCAACGTGCTCAATATCCATTCCACCTTCGGTTGAATAAACTATGATATTTTTGCTTTGACCTCTATCGAGCATTACGCTCATATAGTATTCTTTGGTTTCAACTGCACCGGGATAATAAACATCCTGAGCAACCAATACCTTACTTACTAATTTGCCTTTTGGCCCGGTTTGAATGGTTACCAAAGTTCCACCCAATAGGTTTCCTGCAATTTCTTTTGCTTTATCAGCATTCTTGGCAACGGCAACGCCACGCTGTTCTTTACCAATAATACTTCCTTTTCCTCTTCCACCAGCATGGATTTGTGCTTTTAAAACAACAAAATCACTGCCATATTGCTCTTTTAACTTTAAAGCAGCAGCATAGGCTTCATCAGCAGTCTCGGCAACTATGCCTTCCTGAACTGCAACGCCAAATGATTTTAAAATTTCCTTGGCTTGGTATTCATGAATATTCATCTTTTTATAAAATTTTGTTGCGAAAATACATATTCAATCCACATTTGAAAGCATTTAAATGCCATTGTGTAAAACACTTTTAGGATCAAGCTAACTTTATTGAAATAAAATAAGTTCAATAAGGATATAATTATCAAATAATCAGATTTCTATATATTTTTTTTTAAAATGAGTATCACCAAAATCTATTGTTAAATAAAAAGTTATTATATAGATTTTTCTGGTTGACTACTCCTATGCCTTCTTCTGCTTGGCTCACTCTTGTTTTCGGAACCCAATTCTTCTGATTTGTCATCTGGTGAAAAACCCTTTAAGAATAGTATCAGCCAAGCACTTATGAATGCAATTCCGCCTAAAGGAGTTATTGCTCCTATGAATTTATAAGAATCATCACCCCAAATTGACCTGGTAGCTAACAAATATAAACTTCCTGAGAAAATAAGTATTCCTATAGAAAACAATGCCAACGCTAATTGCAAATTTTTCTCATCAAATTTTCGATAATTTAAAGAAAGTGTAATGATGGCAATAGCATGAATCATTTGGTAACGAACTCCTGTATCGAAAGTGTTTAATGATGCTTCATCTATTAATTCTTTAAGGATATGCGATCCAAAGGCACCCAAAACTACTCCAATTGCTGCAATTAAAAAACCCAAACGGGTATAGATTCTGTGTGTATGTTTCATGACTAATAGGTGTGAACTTGTTAACAAATTAAACCGAACTATTGACTTTGACAAATTAATTTTGGAAATAATTATGAACAAGCAGTTATTGAGCATATTAAGTATAGTTGTTTCTATTGCCATTGCATTAGGAATTTATCTATACTTCGGCCAAATTGAAGACAAGAATATTAAGCCAATTCATATTGTTCCAGATAATGCTGCAATAATAATTGAGTCGAATAATACCCGTCAGCATTTAAAAAGTCTTTTTGATCCAACCTTTATGGAAAGACTTTTAGGAAACGAAAAGGTGGCAAGTTTTTATAAGCATATTTCAATTTATGATAGCTTAATCAATCAAAATGAAACCTTGTCAGAATGGTTTAGTAAAGGTCAGGCAATCTATTCCTTTCATTGTTTTGATAATAAAACCTTAGGTTTTTTTATGGCGGTTCAAACCCAAAAGGAAGTGGATGCTAAAAATGCGCTTGAGTTTTTTCAACTCCATTTCCCAAACCAATACAAAATGTCGAAACGGAGATTTTTAAATGATGAGGTATTTGATTTTACTGATTTTAAAGATGGCACTCATTTTACTATTGCATTTAAAAGTAAACTGATGATTTTTTCTCCAAATGGGTCACTAGTAGAAATGGCTTTGATGAAAATTGGCAAGCAAATCAATGAGCCAGTTAAAGATGATAAATTATCTTTTATTAAAAATAGTGGCAATGGTTTGAACCTATACCTTAACTTTAAAAATTTACCTGCTTTCATGCAAAGTTATTGCAATGATAGTTATCAAAATGCATTTTCAATGTTGGGGAATTTTGGAGAAAAAGTAATCTATAACATAGAGGCCGACGATGAAGAGCTATTTCTCAAAGGTGCAGCTCAAACACATGAAACCAACTTTCAATACTTAGATTTATTAAATGCGCAAGCACCTATTCAAAATAACTTAAGAGACCTTTTGCCAGACAATATCAATTTCGCTTACACCTTTGGTTATAACGGTTACAATTCATTTAACAAAAATGTAACTGAATATTTATTAAGCAGGAAATTATTTTTGCCTTACAAGGCATATTTGGATAGTACAGAAAAGCAATTGCAATATTCATTTACAAATAAATTTGCCAGCAAAATTGGGAATCATGCTGCTTTGCTTTCAATTGACGAGCCGGGATTGTGGAAGGATAGCTGCTACATTACAGCTATAGAGGTTGTTGATGAACCTGGCATGGCAACTCTTTTATCGGAAATGGAAAGGTCTGTTCAAAGAAAATACGCTTCGGATACAACTGCAATTAAAATTGATTCTGCAAATCAAGACATTTCA
>CAMCJW010000250.1 GCA_945875195.1 Chitinophaga pinensis
TGCGATGGCAGATGGTATTTACAATCTCCTAAAATCAACTAAAACAGGTTTAGTTAACTTCATAAAAGTTAAACCACCACCAAATTTTCAACTAAAATTATTCCCAAGTTGATTATTTTTGGGGAAACTCCAGTAAAATGAGTGTCACCAAATACCTAAACAAAAAAAAATTATATTCACGGCAAAAAATTTATAGCAAATAGCCAATTAAAATAAAATTTACTTGATATTTCAATAATTAAAAATAACAATATATGAAAACAAAAATTACAAAAATTCCAATTCTAACACTTCTTCTACTTTTCTTTATGAAAATAGCAGTAGCACAAACAGGAACACCACAGTTTTTCACCAATGTGGGAACAGGTGGAAATGCTTTTCCATTGAGTATTACAGCGGCATCTCCACATACCCAATTTGTGTATGCGGCAGGTGAATTTACAGGTGCAAATCCAGGTATGATTACTCATATTTATTTGATGCCAACTACTGCAGTTACTTCCATGTCTTTCAACAACTTTTCTGTGAGTATGGTTCAAGTTCCTAGTATGACAGTATTTTCAAGTGGTACGTTTTTAACAGGACTAACAACTTGTATTCCTGCGGGCCCAAAAACATTTACAAGTATTGCTGCATTAGGATGGATAAAAATTGCTTTAACTACCCCTTTTCTTTACGATCCAAGTAAAGCACTTGTAGTAGATATTATGCATAGCGCAGCAGGAACAGGAAGCAATGTTTCTGGTGCTGGTGGAGCTGGAACAGGTGGAAACAAGCGTATTTTTGGCGCATATCTTTCTACTGCAGGTACAGCAGGTACTACTTATTTAAACATGGGTATCGATGTATCTCCAGCTTCATCAAATGATGCCGGGGTAGTTTCAATCAATTCACCTGGTTTATTTTGTTCAGCTGGTACCTATCCGGTAACTGCAACTATTAGAAATATGGGTATTAATCAAATTACATCTGTAAATGTAAATTGGTCAATTAATGGAACAGCTCAAACACCTCTTTCATATACTTCAGTACTAGATACTTTTGGAACAGTTGGAAATACTGCCAATGTAACTTTAGGTTCATATGCTTTCCCTGCCACAACAACCAACATTAAAGTTTGGACTTCACTTCCAAATTCTACTGCCGATACTGTTCCATCAAATGATACTGCTTATTCTTCAGTTGCTGCGGCAATGGGTGGTAACTTTACCATCAACCCTAATGGTTCTGGCCCTAGTAATTTTACCAGTTTTGCAAACGCTATAACCGCAATGATGGCGAATGGTATATGTGCACCTGTTAACTTTACAGTAGCTCCGGGTGTTTATAGTAATCAAGTTATTGTTCCAAATGTTGTAGGGGCTTCTCCTATTAATACCATAACCTTTGATGGCGTTAATCCAGATTCTTGTACAATAACAGGTTCATATGCTGCTCAGGCAACCGTTATTTTAAATGGATCAAAGTATGTAACATTCAAAAACTTTAAAGTTGAAAATACCTCTGCGGGTAATTGTGCTGGTATTGCTTTAGTTGGTTCAACCAATAGAGTTACCATATACAATAACCGTGTTTTTGTTCCAATTCAAACAGGTACTTCTTCTAGTGGTTATGGTATTGTTGCTACTGGTACTGCAAATGGTGGCGGTATTTCTGCTATGTCTGGTGACTCTATTGTTTATGATAGCAATATTGTAACTGGTGGTGCCTATAGCCTTGTTGTTTATGGCGCTACAAATGCTACGTCAAATAAAGGTATTATTATCAGAAACAATATTATTAATAACGCTAATTATATGGGCGGTTATATTGCTTACAACTACAATCCAATGGTTGTAACTAATAATACATTCAATTTGGCTGGCCAGAACTATGGTTACTATGGATTATATTTCTATAGCAATCAATCAAGTCACGCAACCATACCACATATTTTCACAGGAAATAAGGTAAATAATTTCTCTTACTATGGCGTTTATATGTATTTACCATTGGCTGTTTCTACTGCTGCTCCAATGAAAATATACAACAATGTAATCCAAAGTATGTTAAGTGGTTATACACCTAGCTATTATGGCTGGTACTTGCAGATGCCAGCAAGTGGTGTTGCAGAATTTTACCATAACACAATTGTGATGAACAACTCTTCAGCCGCTGCTGCCTCATCTTGCATGTATCAAACTGGTTCTGCATTAGTTAAATTCAAAAACAACGTGTTTTATTTAGTTGGTTCTGCTGGTACACCTTTTTATACTGCGACAACCATTACTGGTAATTTGGTAAATTATAACAATTATTACAATGCTTCCAATCCTGCATCAGGTAACCTAGTTTATAATGGAGGTGCATTTAATGCAGCTACTTATAGAACAAACGTTAGGGGTGGTGATTCATCTTATAATGTAAACCCTGCTTTTGCGCAAAGATTACCAGTGGCAGGCAACTTAAGCTTAACAGATGGTTGTGATGGATATGGTGTTGATTTAACTTCTTTGGTTCCAACAGATGTTAATGGAGCCCCAAGAGCTATTACTCCTAATCCGGGTGCATATGAATATTCTGGTGGTTTTTCAAACAACTTAAAAGTAGTTTCTTTATTAACACCTTTTGTTCCGGTTACTGCTGGAACGCAAGATTTGCGTTTCTTGGTTAAAAACATTGGAAGCAACTCAGTATCTACTTATGATGCCACTTACAAAAACAACGCTGGTTTACCTGTAACGATTTCAAAAACAGTTACAATGGGACAATGCGCAGCAGATACTGCTATATTTACAGGCGCAAATCAAATAACCATTGGTAGTATAAACCAAATAACGGTTTATACTGCTAACCCAAATACAACTACAGACCCTGATAGAGGAAATGATACTCTAAGGACTGCATTGTATACACCTCTAATAGGTACCTATACAATTGGTGGAACAACTCCAGATTTCCCTACACCTGCTGCTGCTGCTGCTGCATTGCAATTTGGTGTTTCTGGACCAGTAACTTTTGATGTTCGTCCAGGTACATATTTAGGTCAGGTTATTGTTAATGGCCCAATAGTAGGTAGTTCAACTTTTAACCGAGTAACTTTTGAAGGTAATGACAATACAACCCGTATTGTTACCGCCGATGTTGTTGGTTCAGCTTTCTTAATTAACCAAGCAAATAATGTTACGGTGCAAAACTTGAGAATTATTAATACAAATGCAGGAAACGTAGCAGGATTTGGCGTTGTTGGTACAACTACTAACTCTAATGGTAGTAATATTACTATAAGAAAATGCGATGTGCGCGTGCCAATTCAAAGTGGTACTTCTTCTAGTGGATATGGAATTTGCTTTACTGGTACAGCAGGCGGAAACGGTGTTTCAGCAATGCGTTGCGATTCAAGTATCATTGATAGTAACATGGTAACTGGCTCTGCTTATGGTATTTCTCATTATGGTGCCTCAAATACAGCTTATAATAGAGGAATTAAAATTAGAGGAAATGACGTTAAAAATGCCAATTACATGGGTGGTTATATAGCTTATAACTATAACCCAATGGAAATTATTGGAAACAAATTCAATGTTCTAGGTCAAAACTATGGTTATTATGGTTTGTATTTCTATTCAAATCAAAATAGTAGCTCAACTATTCCGCATTTATTTATTGGTAATACAATTACAAATTGGTCTTATTATGGTATTTACCTTTATTTACCTAACTCTAGTTCAACAACCGCTCCATTCCAGTTCTATAATAACACCTTAAACAGTGTTCCTAATGGATATACATTAAGTCAATACGGTGTTTATTTTCAAATGCCTGCTGGTGGTCTAGCTAATATTTACCACAATACTAGTGTAATGAACACTTCAGCTGCAAGTGCTGCTGCTACACCTTTTTATTCAACCGGTTCTGCAGTAATTAGTGTTAAGAACAATATTTTTGCTATATACTCCGGAGCTGGTACTCCTTTCTATGCAGTAACAACTATTACTGGTAATAATTTAAATTATAATAACTATTACAATGCTACAACTCCATTAACTAGCCCATTGGTTTATAATGGCGGTTCATGGACTGCTGCTACTTATTTAACTAACACACGTGGTGGAGACACATCTTACAATTACAATCCAGTCTTTACATCTAGGTTGCCTATGCCAGGTGATTTGCATTTAACCAGTGCATGTGCGCAAAGAGGATTTGATTTAACCTCTTTTGTACCTACAGATATTGACAACCAATTGCGTAATATTCCACCACAAATTGGTTCAGATGAAAACGCCTCTGGTTCAATTGATATGGCTGTTGATGCTTTATTATCACCATCATTCCCAATCGACTCTGGCTTACAAAATGTGGTAGTTAGGGTAAGAAACAATGGTTCAACTTCCATTACTTCTATGGATA
>CAMCJW010000251.1 GCA_945875195.1 Chitinophaga pinensis
CTCCACCATCAATGCATTACCAGTTACCCTCATTGAATTTGAAGCTATAAAAAGTAATGAGGATGTTTTGCTAAAATGGTCAACCGCCATGGAAGAAAATAACCACTGTTTTGAAATTGAAAAACTCCAAGAAAATATTTGGCTAAAAATTGGAGAGGTTAATGGTAATGGAAACAGTTCAATTATTCACAACTATCAACTCATAGATAAATATGCATTTAGTGGTTCAATAGAAAATAAATTATTCTATCGTTTGCTATCCGTTGATTATTCTGGTTTAAAACACTATTCCAAAATAATTGCCATTGATAAATTGGAGGAATCTAATAACAACAACTATTTAATTTACCCTAATCCTTTTACAAACGAAATAAATATTAGGTTCAAAAATGCCAATAGCGAAATGAGCAAATTGGAATTATTTGATGCAATGGGCAGGGTAATTTTCACTAAAACTGAAATAGAAAAATCAGCCAAGGATGCTATTATGCTTAGCAAATTGCATGATTTACCTAAAGGCGTTTATTACCTCAAATTCAACTTAAATGGCAGCTTAAAAGTTGAAAATATTATTAAGAACTAAGACAATTAATCCATTTCATTACTAAAGGAAGAAATGCAAACCTTATACTAAAAATGGTTAGTTGAAAATAAAAACTATTGTAACTAAACCTGTTTCCAAAATTTGCGCGGCATTTGCTTCCAAAATAATTTACTTATAATACCACAAACTCATAAGTTGAACTTAAAATCTTTTAACTCTGTGGTGGCAATATGGCTCTCCTCCACCTTGTTCATAATACTCTTGGTGGTAATCTTCTGCAGGCCAAAACTTACTTGCCTTTATTAATTTGGTGGCAACATCAAATCCATTAGCCCTTAATTGCCCAATGAGCTTTTCGGAACTTGCCTTCTGGGTATCGTCAACATAAAATACAACTGATTGGTATTGCTGCCCAATGTCATTACCTTGCCCATCTTTCTGTGTTGGATCATGTATTTCAAAAAATAATTTTGCCAAGGTTTCATAGTTGGTTACACTTGGATCGTATTCAACCTCAATGGCTTCATAATGCCCAGTACTGTGACTTAAAACCTCCCTGTAAGTTGGATTTAATTTTGTTCCACCAGTATAACCTACAGTGGTATTAACAACGCCTTTTTCATGTTGAAAATAATACTCTACTCCCCAAAAACAACCTCCAGCAAAAATGGCTTTGGCTGTTTCGGTTTGAACCGACCCCTCAACAAATTTTAAAGATGTGGTATTTACACAATGACGGGTGTCCTTGTCTGTTAATCCTTCACCATAAAAAACATGGCCCAAATGCCCTCCACATCTGGTGCAGGTAATCTCTGTCCTTCTTCCGTCGGCATCCAAAGTTTTAGTTACCGCGCCCTTAATTTCATCATCAAAGCTAGGCCATCCACAATTAGAATGAAATTTAGAATCTGAATTATATAAAGGCGCATCACATTGTTTGCATACATACATTCCTTTGGTAAATTTATCTGTGAACTCGCCTGTAAACGGACGGTCGGTTCCTTTACCCAAAATCACGCGTTTTTCATCTTCTGTTAATGGGTTCAATTTTATTCCTGCTTCCATTTTTTTTATAGTTTGGTTATTTTTAGTTTCTGTTGTTTGTCCGTTACATGCAGATAAGGCAAACAACACCGGTATTAAAATGAGAATCTTATGCGAAATGTTTGAGAATGTAAGCTGTAATAATTTCATAAATAATTTATATATATTAACAAACGTTTAGCAGGCTACCAAAGTGTTTCAATTATGTCTTATTTGTGTTAAAAATAAAACCCACACCAAAAACATTTTCAATTTCAATACTGCTATCTTCCTTTAAATACTTCCTAATTTTGGTGATAAACACATCTAAACTTCTTCCCAAGAAATAGTCGTTTTCGCCCCAGAGATCTTTTAATATGTCTTCGCGCTTTAGTATTTTATTGGGGTTTATACACAAGTATTGAAGTAGCTCACATTCCTTTTCTGTGATGCGTTTTACGCTTCCATTTATGGTTAATGATTGGTTCAAAAAGTTAAAAGTATATTGCCCAATTTGAAAAACCACTGGGGCTTCCACTTTATTTTCTGGCATTCTCCTAAATATGGCCTTGATCTTCCAAAGCAACTCTTCCTCATCAAAGGGCTTGCTGATATAATCATCTGCCCCAAGTCCATAGCCCTTTATTTTATCACCTTTCAAGGATTTTGCGGTAAGGAAAATAAATGGAATTTCTTTGTTGCCCAACCTAATTTCTTTGGCAAGTGAAAAGCCATCCATTTTAGGCATCATTACATCCAATAAACACAAATCAAATTTGGCTTTGTTAAAAAAATTCAATGCCATCTCCCCGTCTTTTGCCAACACAATTTCATAGCCTTCTAACTCTAAATAATCTTTTAAGAGCATGCCTAAATTGGCATCGTCTTCGGCCAACAATATTTTCAACTTTGGGTTAGTCATTCTTTAGAGGTAATCGAATTATAAACAAAGCACCATACCCAATTTCACTAGATACATCAATGGTTCCACCATGTAACTCAATGATTTTTTTAACGTAAGCAAGGCCAAGACCAAAGCCCTTTACATTATGCAAATCACCTGTTGGCACGCGGTAAAATTTTTCGAAAATTCGCTTTTGAAAACTCTTATCAATACCTATACCTTTATCGGCAATTTCGATGATTAAACCGTTTTCTATGTTTGAAGTTCTAATGCTCAAAAAAGGATTTTCTTTGGCATACTTAATGGCATTGTCTATTAAATTACAAATGGCATTTGATAGGTGTGTTTTATCGCCCAAAACGGTAAATTTTGTTGCTGCCAAATCCATTTGCAATTCACCATTTGCATTCTCCAATTGAACACTGATACACCTTGTTGCATCCAGCAAAACTTGGTGAAAATCTAATGTGGTTTTTACCAATGGTATCTCGCCTCTTTCCAATGCAGCCATACCCAAAACCTGTTCAACCTGCAATCGCAATTTTTCATTCTCCTGCAAAATGATTTCAGTATAATGCGTTATTTTATCTTCATTTTTTATGCCCGATTCTTTGGCAATCATCTTCCCTGCAAGTCCAATATTTGTTAAAGGCGTTTTAAATTCATGCGCCATATTGTTGAGGAAATCTGTTAAGTGTTCCGAAATTTTCTTTTCCCTCACCAAGGACCAAGAAGTGCGCCAAAATAGGATCAGCACCACCAAAACCAATAATACTGAAGTGGCAAATAATGGTCCCATCTCCGCTAAAATATATTGCTTCTTATCTGGAAAAATGAGCTTAAGTTTAATACCACTTTTACTGGCAATTTCATCAATACTTGTTGTAAAAACATTGCTGTTTGTTTTGTTTTTTTGCCAATTACTTTCTTGCGTTTTGGGCTGAATAACAGAAAAAGTATATTCCAAATGGAAGTTATAGGAGTTCATGAATTTTTGCAGGATAGCGTCAATTTTCTCTACCTCATTCTGCTCCAAATCCAATTTACAATCGCCTAAGTTTTCTATTACACAACACCTTTCCATTTTTAAACAGGTTTCTTTGTCTGATCCAAGCGCATCAGCTGTTTTGGAAAGTATCATGTTGGCCTTCTCATTAAACAGTTCCTCTTTTACCTTGGCTGTTTTAAACATCCAAGTAACCTGAATCACCAACACCAAAATAAGTGCAAGTGAGGAAATACCTATGAATAGTATGTTTCGATTCAATTTCATTTACATGGCAAAAATACGCATTTATCTATCCAATCAATATTTAATAACAAGTCGTTAACAAAGCAATAACTAGTTAATAACAAAATACAAGAACAAGTCATAATACTTTTGTATCACAATTTTAAACAACATAAAAAATGAAAAAGCTAATTTTAACCTCTGCCACCGTTTTATTTTTAAGCATCTCATCATTTGCCCATGATGGCGATAAATGCGGCAAAAAATGCGAGAAAAAGTGTGATCAAAAAGAATGCACCAAAGACAGCAAATGCGAAAAAAAATGTGGTAAAAAAGAATGCACCCACGATGCCAATTGCCAAAAGGACCAAGAAAATTGCAAAAAAGCATGTAAAACAAAAGCAGCGCAAAATGAAGTAAAACCAGAGAGCTTTAAATAGTTCTTGAAAATCTAGAATCTTCAAATAAAACAAATTATAAATTGAGGGTTTATTTGTTTATTCATTGAAATCTAATTTCCTTTTGGTAATCGCTTATTCGACCCCTTCAGGGTCGTTATTTATCCTATGGATGGTAATTCTATAAACATGCGACCCCTTCAGGGTCGTATGTTTCTTGTGGATGTTAATTCTATAAACATGCGACCCCTTCTGCGGTCGTTATTT
>CAMCJW010000252.1 GCA_945875195.1 Chitinophaga pinensis
TATTGATTTCAAATTTTATATTGTCATTGGCGGCTTGTTGGATGGTGAAGTTAGAAAAAACCATTAATTTGGAGTTTTCTTCTAAAGCCTTAATTCCATTGGCATAGCCAGGCGGGATAAAAAGCACTTTACTTTCAGTTTCGCTAAGGATTATTTTTTCTATCTTTAAATTTTGAGAAGGATTTTCCCAATTATCGGGCTGAACCAATCCAATTAAAAAGCTTCCATTAACTGCGTAAAACCACTTGCTTTCTTTTTGGTGAGCTTGCCAAGCTCTAATGGGATTTGCCAGGTGATTTTGAACTGCATAAAAACGTTTAACATGCAACATGTCAAATTCGTTCACATGAAACAATTTACCCCTGTCATCTGAAAAAATTCCGCCTTCAATGAGTTTAAAGTTTTGCAAATTAGTCGATGTATTGATTGATATTTTTTTCTCCCAACACTTCTTTTCTAATCAAAGGAAGTTTCAATAATAAATTTTTCATTCCTTCTACCCCCTGTTGGGTGGTGTTATGAGAGTGGTAATCTTCAATTTTTGAAACATCTTGTTCTCCTTCCGAAAAGTATTGGGCATAGTTTAAATCACGGTTATCAGCAGGAATTCGATAAAATTCACCCATGTCTTCTGCTTTCATCATTTCTTCGCGAGTACACAACGTTTCATACAATTTCTCGCCATGACGCGTACCTATTATTTTAATTTCATTATCGGCATTGCACAATTCTTTCATGGCTTGAGCCAAATCGCGAATGGTACCAGCAGGAGCTTTATTGACAAATAAATCACCTGAGTTTCCATGTTCAAAAGCAAATAATACCAATTCTACAGCCTCTTCTAACGACATTAAAAAACGAGTCATATTTGGATCGGTAATGGTTAACGGTTGTCCATTCTTTAGTTGCTTTAAAAACAAAGGAATTACAGACCCCCTAGACGCCATTACATTGCCATAACGGGTTAAACAAACTGTAGTTTCGGTTAAACTTCTTGAGGCAGCAATAGCTACTTTTTCCATTAATGCTTTAGATATTCCCATGGCATTAATGGGGTAAGCAGCCTTGTCGGTACTCAAGCAAATTACTTTTTTTACTTTGTTAACACCAGCAGCATCTATTACATTTTGAGTACCAAAAACATTGGTTTTGGTAGCTTCTAATGGAAAAAATTCGCAAGAAGGCACTTGCTTCAAAGCTGCAGCATGAAATACATAATCTACTCCACGCATTGCTCTTTCTATACTTGCATAATCCCTCACATCACCTATGTAAAATTTTAATTTATCATTTTTCAGCTGATTGCGCATGTCATCTTGTTTTTTTTCATCCCTAGAAAAAATTCTAATTTCACTAAAATTATCAGTATGTAAAAAACGGTTCAGAACGGCATTACCAAAAGATCCTGTTCCTCCGGTAATAAGTAATATTTTATTTTGTATCATTTTTTGGGTTTTATAGGGTTTGCAAAAATTCGTATAATTTTTCTGCTTGAATATCTTTATTGAAATGGATTTCGGCAATGTTTCTGCCAGCTAAACCTACTATTTGAGAAAATTCTGGATTGGATAAAGCCCTTTCCATGGCATTGGCAAACGAATCAACTGAACCAGGTTCGGCAAAAAATACTGATTCATTGTCTGTTAAATAATCAGGTATTTCACCAACTGTAGTTGCACATACTGGTACACCTGTTGCTAGGTATTCTCCCAGTTTAGTTGGAAATCCACCTTGGGCTTGTTTAGAATCTGGACGTGGCAGCGCTAACAAGGAAGCATTTAAAATAATGGCCGGAATATGTTCTCTTTTATACTCTCCCATCCACTTAACTTTTCCCTCTAAATTCAAGGATTTTATTAATTCAATATGAGCTGGTGTATCATAATTCCAACCACCAACCAAGTACAATTTATATGCTGGAAATTTAGCAGCAATTTTGGCAAATGCTTGAATTAAAATATTTACTCCATCTTTTGCATTATCCATTACACCAACAAAAGCTAAATATGGTTGCTCAAATTTTTCTAAAATGGGTATCGCTTTATTAAACCTTTCCAAATCAACAGTCATTGGCAAATGCAATAATTTGGGCTTTGGATTAGGAAATGCCGAATAATGCTGCATCAATGTTTTGGTCATTAAAGCCATTCCATTTAGCTTACCAAAAAACATGGATTCGAAAAAATATTGACGTTTATTGGCAATTTTTTTTTGAAACCTGTTTCCTTTATTGAAAAGATGAATATCTGGAAATTCACTTAATTCTATAAACAGTTTCAAATTGAGATTTTGGTTTTTGGCGTATAATACAGACTTAAGGATTTCGATTTCATTTTCTGCCCAAACAATTGCATTGGAATACTTTAACGCACGAGATATTTTATATTTGTTGACAAATGAAAACAAAGGGTTTCCAATGTAAATGTGCCATCTTGCTTTCCAAATATTATCTAATAAGATATTAGACAAGTAGGTATATTTAAATCCTCTATTTTCACCACTTTCCCCAAATTCAGATTTTTCTTGAGTATTTTGATAACCTTTGGTAAAAATTAAGTGGATATCAACTTTTTTATTTACTAATCCATTGATTAGAGATAAAATCCTATTTGCATTTGCAGAATTAGAGAAAAATGGATTGTGATTTAAAACAATATTTAATTTAATTTTACCTTCCATAATTTACCAAGTTAAAGGATTGGATTTTTGGGTTAAAATCTTAATCTGCCAAATTGAATTATTTCTTGGTTTGTGAGCATTCTTATTTTAGGATCTAAACATATCGCCACCGAAATCCAAATTAAAACGTAATTGGTGGCAAAATTAGCCATGCCAAAACTTCCCATATAAATGATTTGCCACAAAATAATACCAGATAAGCCTTTTACAAAATCATTTTTTGAGCTAAAAAAGCCTTTCGCAAATGATATAATGAATAAGAGCATCATTGGCACTAAATAAACCAATCCACCTTTCCACAATATATTTAAGTAACCAATTTCAATAGACCTGGAATACATATTATCTCCTGCACTAAATTTTTGAAATGTGCCATTTAAACCACGCCCTATTAGGTAATCATTTGGTTCACGCCCATACTCATACAAAAAATTATCAATAGTTTCGCCTCTTGATTCATCAAAACCTGAGGCACTTACACCTCTCTCAAATAAATAAATACTCTTCCTGTTTTGATAAACAAAAAATGACAAGGTGATTAATAAAATTACTGAAAGAAACAAAAATTTAACCTTTTCAACCTGATTTATGCTTTTACTACCTAAACGAATTACCATAAACCAAATTAACATAAATACATTTTCAAATGTTTCTCCTCGTCTTCCTAGTTTTGCAAGTATAAAAGCAAATAGTAAAAAATAGATTATTGATAAGGTAGTTAATTTTTTGTTACTGGATAAATGGGATGTGAAAAGTACTAAATTAGGTGCTATTGATAGGGTTAATATTGCAATTACATCTTGAACGTAATAATATGAGTCTAAAGTGAAAATAACAATTACAACCTCAATAAATATTGAAAAAGGTAGTAATAAATAGGAATATTGAATTAAATATTTAAAAATAGACAGGTCGTATTTAATAAAAAGAAAAATGAGCGGTAGTAAATAAGGCATAAAATAAAACCTTTCTGCAAAAATTTCCTGTATGTAAAATATTTCTTTTCTATATGAACCTAATAGCAAATAAAATGAAACAACTAAGAAAACAAATTTTATCAATTTAACAACAGTGTTCTCAATATTTTGAAGGGCAGATTTACGGAAAAAAAAATAGAAAAAATATATTACTGTAACACTAAACGAGTATTTTATAATTTGTGGAATTCCAATTAAAACCTCAAAAGTTGAAGAAAAAATAAATAAATTGAGTACGAATAATGAAATTACTAATTCCTTATTTACTTTTGAGATTGCCTGATAGTTATACAAGTTTTTTGTTTGCTGGTAGAAATAAAAAAATATTTCTTTAATTATAATTGTTAGCCTAATTCAATACCTAATATCAATTAAAGAAGTCAAAGATTAATTGGGGTAATAACTTATAGTAGTATTTTACACGTTTGTAGTTTATCCTAAAATCTCACATATTTAACAATTTCAGAATTATGGAGTTTTCTTAATCTAGGATCCAAACATATAGCCACTGCAATCCAAATTAAAACGTAACTACTAGCAAAATTAGCCATGCCAAAACTTCCCATGTAAATAATTTGCCACAAAATAATGCCGGACAAAGCTTTTACCAAATCATTGTTTGAGCTAAAAAAGCCCTTAACAAATGATATAATGAATAAGAGCATCATTGGCACTAAATAAACCAATCC
>CAMCJW010000253.1 GCA_945875195.1 Chitinophaga pinensis
GTTATTGGGCCAGCACTTGTGGTAGTATCACTAAATACAAAAACATTGCTGTTTAAACATTGAATGCCTTTGTTAACGGTAAAGCCAGCATTGAGTGCAGTGCCAAAAGCGATGCTATGTGTAACAGAAGTATCAGAATAGCTTCCAGAATTTACCACGCGCTTAAAATAACCATTGGTGCTAATGCTACCTGGGTCGTAATCTATTCCATTTCTTACTCCATTGGCTATGCCAAAAGTACCTGCAGCACCTGTGCTAGAATAAAGCCATTCATAGGTGTATGTTCCATTGCCACCTTGTGGTGTTGAACCAATGATTGTTGAAGCACTACTTCCAATGCACAAGCCTTGGTTGGCAGATAAGGTATTGTTTGTAATGGGCCTTTCAACTAATGGAACGCCAACAAAAAACTTAAATACAAATGATTCTTGTGATCCACTTCTTACTGTTTGATAAGCTCCAGGTGTAGCAATATTTCCATCAGAAGGCGTAACTCCCAAGGCATATAAATTTCCTCCTTTATCTAGGAAAAGCCTATCTATGCTCTCACTATTTGAACTTCCTCCAAAATAACTTGCCCATTGCAAAGATCCATTTTTATCAAATTTTCCAAACAAAGCGTCATTTGTACCATTGAGGGTACTTTGATAGGTGCCTGCAGTTGCCAATCCTACTGAACTTGATGCCCCCGCAAAATAAATATTACTCGCTGCATCCGAAGCTAGATTATATAAATTATCAGTACCTGTTCCTCCAAAATAAGTGCACCAATTGATTTTGCCAGAAGTATCCATCTTTAATATGAACCCATCATATGCACTTCCAGTTAGGCTTGTTTGAAATGCTCCAGGCGTGGCAATTCCCGCGGTAGAACTAGTTATACCTGTTATCACCAATTTACTTTCATCATTCATAATAATATCATACCCAACCTCTGCAGCAGTACCTCCATAAAAAGTACCATACACCAGTTTTCCTAAAGAATCAAACTTGGCAATATAAGCTTCAGAACCTCCTGCACTATTTACTTGGTAAGCACCTGGAGTACTAAAACCTCCCGATGAAAAAGTATTGCCAGTGATATAAATATTGGCGTTATTGTCTGAACAAATTCCTAAGGCATTGTCATTCAAAGTTCCGCCATAATAAGTTGCCCATTTTATTTGTCCCAAACTATTAAATTTAGCAATGATTATATCTGTTAACCCAGCTACAGAAGTTTGATGGGTATTGGGGAAATTTAAAGAAGATGTTGAACTAGAGGTGCCAATGATAGTAATATTATCAAATATATCAATGTCTATATCATAAAATGGATTTGCGCTAGTACCGCCAAAATAAGTTGCCCAAATCAAATTTCCGGTCTGACTAAATTTTGCTAATATGCCATTGCTAGTGCCATTATTTGTTGTTTGATAAGCGCCAGCTGTTGCAATACCTGAGCTTGAGCCTGAACTCCCTGTAACAAAAATATTTTGGTCTTTATCCAATGCTAATTTTTGTAATTCATCAGCCCCAGTGCCACCATAATAGGTAGCCCATAACAAAGAACCAGTGGGGCTAAACTTTGCCACAAATCCATCAAAGCTACCACCTCCAGACGCCAAGCTACTTTGATGGGATCCCACAGTTGCTATATTTGTTAAAGATGCTGTTCTTCCAGAAATAAACACATTGCTGTCCTTATCAACTATAATTCCCCCGCTTTGTTCTATGGAAGTACCACCAAAATAGGTCGACCAAATCATTGGATCAATAACAAGTGTTTTACTAGAATTATACCTAGACACATTTAACCCAAATATATTTGCTCCTAATTGTTTAAATCTTGCAGTAATTTTTCTTCCTTGTTGTCCACCTTGGTTCAACTCAAAACTCAATGGAACTTGCTCTTCTAAGTTGCCAATAGCTGTTCTCATTTCAATAGCACCACTATTCAATAATTTTACTTCATTGGCACCTGTAATCAACAATTTTACTTTGTTTACATCTGCTCCTGGCCTTAATATAATATTATACTTAAACCTTGGTTCACCATTGATAGGTATTACCAAAAATTCTAGGTCGGTTTCTGGGTATATATTTCTATAAACAACTTTGGAATATTGAGTCAAATGCCTTGCTGTATTGGCATCTTCATTCGAAATCAAAATCAATTTACTTTCACTCTCTTTGCCAAAATGATCGTCGATTTGGGCATGGGCATTAACAAAATCTACATCTATTCTATGAATAGCCGTTTTACTTTCATTTTCACTATTATCTTTTTTTAATTCATAACTAAATCCATTCTGGCGCAGTTGAACCGACAACTTTTGGGTTTCAAATAAGTACAATGCACTATTATTGGTTCTGCCATATTGGTCTTTAATTTGCCCAACATTTTTAACAAAACCTTGATCAAGTACAAAATTAAATTTGCCAGTTTTAGAAGCAAATAAGCTGGCGCTCAAGAAAATAAGCAAAAATATAGTAAATGTGCTTTTCATAGTATTCAATGTAAAGAACGAATATAATTCCTAACATCGATATAACACTGAATTAAGAAAAAATTAGGACTGCCTTGTAGCTTTAAGCCACGCTCTCTTTTCAGGTCTCCAATCAAAAGCTTAGCTCCACTTAAATTGGAATTGTTTTGAACCAATTTGAACTACTTTTAATCATAAATTTTAATATCTTTGATTTTGTAAATTTCAAAACCTTCACTTTATGAAACATTTAATACTATTTTTTATCCTTTTCAATTGCTTGCTCAGCACCCAAGCCCAAGATACCTTGTATCGAACCAACGGAAAAATACAAGTAGTAAAAATCATTGAGGTAAACCAGCAACAAGTAAAATATAAAAATCCCAATGGGCAAGGCGGTCCTTTATTTGTTTTAAGCAAATCGGAGGTTGCAAAAATTGTTTATGAGAGCGGCAATGTTGACCAAATTAACTCAGAAGTTAAATCAGTTTATGAATCTACCTCCAATAATGTTTGGAAAGAAAAAGTAGAAGATGACCTTTTACATAAAAACTTCAATAGAAGAATGATAGAAATTAACCTTCCTGATTACTTTTTTGGCTCTGTTACTTTAGCCTATCAATACTTCACAAAAAATGGGGATTATGCGCTTAGAGTGCCTGTTTCCATAGGCCTTTATGGAATAGGTTTAAATAAATATGCAACCCTAGAAGATCAATACGGGAAACAAGGTTACTACCGTGAAAGAAAAAAATTTAGTACGGGATTTGATTGCAACTATTTTCCTACCGGACAAGGAAAAGTAAGATATTATGTAGGACCTTCGATAGAATTAGGTTGGTTCGATTATTCCGAAGATCAGTACCTAAGTTCCTATCCCTATACCCGAAGTAACGTAAAACAAAAAGCCAATTTTCAATCTATTATTTTACAAAATGGCTTCCTTTTTCAACCAACTTCCAATATCAATTTTTCTTTAAATATTGGATTGGGCTATACCCGTGAACGGTATATTAGAAAGGATATTTCAAACCAATATCCAGAAGATTACTATGCAGAAAACAATCATATCTTTGCCTTTAGGGCTGGTATGTGTGTTGGGTATCGGTTTTAGTTTTTAATCTGCTAATTTACTAGCCATGCCTTTTTTTAAGCAAACTAATTTTTGGTTCGAACCAAAATCTTTACGACTACTTTTTGTTTTGCCTTTATGGTTGATGCTGTTTGAAGGTTGCCAAAGTGCAATTTTTAATTATTACAAAGTTGCCGCAAGCACCAGTGATGGCGAGCAAGTTGAAGGGGCTATTGCCAGAGAAAAATACATCATTGTTCATAACCATAGCGATGTTTGGCATTTAAAAAATCCCGAAATAGATAAATCAACTGGTGAAATCACTGGAATTAGAACTGAGCTTCCAAGTAATCATTTGTTCTATTTAAAAGTGGAGGCTAGAAAAAATCTCAAATACAACCTAAATGAAGGACATCCAGAAAATGAAGTTCATATTTACCTCACCGAATATGCCATTGACGATCGAAATAATGTAGTAATTCCTCTGCAAAGCATCAACCGTCTTGACGTTTACGATAAGAGCATTGGTAAAAATATCTTAAGCTATTTTGTTGTTTATGTTGGCGGATATTTCACAATTCTTATCGTTGCTAGTCTGTTTGCGCTTTTACTCTATTAACTTTTCTATTTAATTTGGAATTTAGAATTTTAATAGTTATTATTGATTTGAAATAGAGCCATTTAATTAGATGCCCTATTAATAATTCTTATCGTTTTCGTTCGTCAATTTCTTATTTATTAAATTTTATTTGTATGAAAAAAAACATTACTAACTTCTTTCTTC
>CAMCJW010000254.1 GCA_945875195.1 Chitinophaga pinensis
ACTTATGTAAAGAACAATGCTGTGTTAACCATTCAACCAGGAACTATTATCAAAGGTGGGGCAAACAAAGCTTGTTTAATTATTACTAGAAATGCTAGCATTATTGCTAATGGAACCAAAAACCAACCAATTGTATTTACTTCATCTAAAGCTGCTGGTACTCGTAACAAAGGCGATTGGGGTGGATTGGTAATTTTGGGTAAAGCTATTATCAACAGACCTACAGATTGTACAACTTGTCCGGGTGCTTCTGTAGCAGCTAGTGAAGCAGGTATACAAAATGCTGTAGAAGGCGATTTGGATAACGCTGCTGGTGATGCTTTGTATGGCGGTAACGACGACAACCACAGTTCTGGTTCTTTAAAATATGTACGTATTGAATATGCAGGTACCGTAATTACCCCAGGTAATGAAATCAATGGTTTAACCATGGGCGGTGTTGGTAAAGGTACTACCTTAGAATACATTCAAGTTTCATTTGCTGATGACGACGGATTTGAGTGGTTTGGTGGTAATGTAAATGCTAAGTATTTAGTTTCACACAGAAATGTAGATGATGACTTAGATACTGACTTTGGATACAGTGGTAAAATTCAGTTTGCTATTGTACAACGCGACTCAGCATTGTTTGATATTGGTTCAGGCCCTACAACAAATGGTTTTGAATCTGATAACGATGCTACAGGAACAGAAGCTAAGCCTTATACAGATGCTACTTTCTCTAATGTAACTGTATTAGGTCCTTTGGCTAATGGTACTCCATTATCTTATTCTAATTCATTCCAAAACGGAGCTCGTATCAGAAGAAATTCTCAAATGAGTTTATTCAATTCAATCATCATGGGATTCCCTGATGGTGTATTTATTGATGGTGCTAGAAGTGTAAACAAGCATCAAAATGATACCTTGTTGTTTAAGAACAACATATTGGCTGGTAATTTAAGAGCCATCAATGGTACTAGTACCGGTGGATCGAATGGTGCTTTAACAAGAAGCAAAGTATTTGCCAATTCAAACGACTCAATAGCATCTGCATTTGGTGTATTGGTTGATCCATTTAATTATACCAATCCAGTATTTGCTCCTGCAGCTAGTTCACCTGCTTCAACTGGTGCTTCATTTACAGGTTCAAAAATTTCTGATTCTTATTTTACTCCTACAAGTTTCCGTGGCGCTATGGGTTCAAACCCTGATAGTAACTGGACAAATTGCTGGTGTAATTTTAACCCACAGTTAGAAACTTATGCATCTTCACCAATCAATAACCCTAGTGCAACTGCAAGCTTTACAGCACCTGCAACCTCAGCTACTTTAAAAGTTGATTTCTTAAATAGCTCTTCAAATGCTACTACTTACTTCTGGGATTTTGGTGTAGTTGGTAATGCTGATACATCATCGGCCATGAACCCAAGCTTTACTTATCCTGCTAATGGTACTTATACAGTTACTTTGGTAGCTAAGAGCAGATGTGGAAATGCAACTACCAGCAAAACTGTTGTAATAAATGATTTAAGCATACTTCCAGTTGTAGATTTTACTTTTACTCAAAATACAACCACTGGTTCAAATGAATTTACTTTCACCAATACCACTGTTGAAAAAGGATTAACTATTAGCTACAAATGGTATTTTGGCGATGGCGCAACGGCAGTTACAAAAAATGCAGTTCATAGCTATACAACAAAAGGTGATTACGTAGTATCTTTAGTTGCTGAGCATGTTTATGGTAAAGATTCAGTTACTAAAACTATCAAAGCTATTCCAACTTCAATTTCAGAAGTAAATGGTGCTTTTGCAAACTACGCTGTATATCCTAATCCTACTAGTGATTTAGTAAATGTTTCATTTACCTTACATTCAAGTAATATGGTTTCAGTTCAATTGTTAGACATTACAGGTAAATTGGTAGTTGGAACTGAAGTTGCTAAATACAGTGTTGGTTCAAACCAAATTACTTTAGGAACAACTGAATTGCCTCAAGGAGTGTATTTCGTAAGAATTAACTCTGGAGAGTCAACAGTTAATACTCGCCTAGTAATTGTGAGATAATATTTTTCATTTTTATATTCAAAAAAGGGCAATCCGCGAGGGTTGCCCTTTTTTTATGCTATTTTTTTGAGGAGAGTGTTTTTTACAACATTTTTTTCATATTCAGCAATTTGTAGTATGTTTGATATAAATACCATTACATGAAATCAATCATTTACACATTTTTATTTGGTGCTTGCTGCCTTATTTTGCTTCAGTCGTTCGATACCAAGAGTCTCAACAAAAGGGTAGATGGCACCAATCCTGGTTATACCGGATCGCCCGGCGATAGCCTAAAAAATTGTACTGTTTGTCATGGTGGCACCGCTACGCCAGTGATAGAATGGATTACCTCAGATATCCCAACTGCTGGATTTAAACCAGGCAATACTTATAAAATTACTGCCACCAATACTTCGCTTTCTCATAACCGTTTCGGGTTTTCAATTTCGCCTCAAGCCATTGATGGCAGAATGCTTGGCACCTTAGTAGTGACCGATACAGGTAGAACGCAAATTAATGGCAATGGTAAGTATATTACCTACAAACCAGCTGGAGTACCAGGCCAAAACATGGCAATATGGGAATTCAATTGGATTGCCCCAATAGACGGTACAAAGGAAGTGGTGTTCTATGGTGCTTTCAATTCAAACCAAGATGGCCATAAAGGAGGCGATTTAACCCAATTAAGTACCTTACGTGTATACCAAGAAGGCTTTACCAGTTTAAATGAGTTAAATATCGGTTTGAACCTATCCATTTATCCCAATCCTAGTTCAGATTATTTGAACCTTGAGTTGAATAAATTGGATGCAGGCGAAACAGTCGTTAAATTATATACGCTAAACGGCAAGGAAGTATTGAACCTCATGAGCAAAAATTTGCCAGCGGGAATCACCAAAGAGCAAATCAATATTTCACAAATTGAAAGCGGCATTTATTTGGTTCAAACCGTTTGCGGAAGCCAAACCAGCACGCAAAAACTTGTTGTTTTTCACTAGTTGTATAAATAGATATAAGCATTTAAGGAAGTTGCAATGAGCAACCAAATAAAGTAGGGCAAAATCAATAAGGATTTGCTTTTACTTTCTGCATAATATGTAATCATAATGGCTGCTACCAACAGCGTTAATGCCGTAATTATTGCCAACGAAATTGTTACTTGGTGGTAGTTAAAAAACATTGGATTCCAGCCAATATTTAGTATCCATTGCAAGGTAAAAAGTGCTACGAGCAATTTATGGTTTTTCACCCACGGCCATAAATAGGCCATGTAAACAGAAAAGGTAATCATAATGAAGGTCCATGCCGCCCCAAACACCCAGCCTGGCGGTGTCCACGGAGCCTGATTTAAATTTTGATACCAGAAAGAAACAACACCATCGCTGGTGGCTAAACCGCCAAGGGCAAGCGCCCCGAAGTTTATAAGTAGAAACAGAAATAGTCTAAGGGCCATAATAGTTGAGCAAAATTGAAATAAGGTTATTCGAATGTAGCTTATTAAACTTAAATGTATTGGTTTTAATTCATAATACAAAAATCGATTTGTGTAAAGAATGACTGTCATACCCAAATTGGGTCGCATGTTTATAGCACTTCAATGACCCTATTAACAAACGACCCCGAAGGGTTTAAATGTAAAAATCAGCTTGATAGGTAACCTAAATTTTAATTTAGTCAAGCACAATTCTCTTACAATAATTCTACTATCTTCGCCGCATAATCAGTTTGGGTTTTGAGCAAGAGCAAAAGGAAGAAGATGGGGAGATTTGGAGATAGGGAGATGTGGAGATAGTGAGATAGGGAAATCCCGAGGCCTCGAGAGGATAAGATTCGTCTGCGTCAACCACCTACGCCAAGGCTTCGGTGGTTAAAAAAGGCTTCGGGGACCAGGAAATGCAAATCAGATTAACGATAAACCACTGCGCCTGCAGTGAGCTTGTCGAACTGCATCTATAGTTCAATGGATAGTCCGCTAGCTAGCGGACCGGTTCTGAAGATGGGGGATAAACGTTCTAAAAAAAGCCAAAAGCTAAAGGCCAAAAGCCAATAGCTATTATATGCATCTATAGTTCAATGGATAGAATTTCAGATTCCGGTTCTGAAGATGGGGGTTCGAATCCCTTTAGGTGCACAATGTATTGATATAAAACGCTTATTTTTTGCATTTTATATTGCTATTTTTATAGAAGGTACAGCTGGAGGTACAGCAAATTCGGTTTTGCTTAGATGACTGATTTGTTAGTCCAACGAATCAAAAAAGTTAAATA
>CAMCJW010000255.1 GCA_945875195.1 Chitinophaga pinensis
AAGGCTAACTCAAATGAGCTAGCCTTTTTTATTTTAATTGGTTCAAACCTACTTCTTCTCCTCTATCATTACAAACACATCTTCATTGTCTGCTTTCATGAGGTACTTTTCGCGGGCAAATTTTTCGAGGTTTTTCTTGTTGCCAAAAAGCTCCTCTTTTTCCTTTTTTACCTTGGCAATTTCTTGCTGGTAGTATTGGTATTTTGCCTTGGTTTCTTTGAGGTTTTTGCTGTATTCTAATTGATCAAAAATACTGTTGCGCTCACTGATTAATAACAACAAAATAAATGCAAGTCCAGATAGAACATATTTGTTCTTGAAGAAATTGAGATATTTTGGATTAATTTTCATGAGCGGCAATTACTTGGCGTATTTAAAATCTTTACCAGGATAATAAGCATTGTTTCCCAATTCTTCTTCGATGCGGATTAATTGGTTGTATTTGGCAATCCTATCTGTTCTGCTGGCTGAACCTGTTTTGATTTGACCACTGTTTAAAGCTACTGCTAAATCTGCAATGGTAGTATCTTCTGTTTCACCAGATCTATGACTCATGATATTGGTATAGCCTGCTCTGGTAGCCATATTCACAGCATCAATGGTTTCGGTTAAAGAACCTATTTGGTTCACCTTTACTAAGATTGAATTGGCAATATTTTCTTTGATACCTTTTGATAAGCGTTTCACATTGGTTACAAATAAATCGTCGCCCACCAATTGAATTTTATTACCCAATACTTTGGTCATTTCTGCCCAACCTTTCCAATCGTCTTCGGCGCAACCATCTTCAATAGAAATGATAGGATATTTCTTTACCCAATCAGCCCAATAGCTCACCATTTCACTTGGGGTCATTTCGCGCTTATCAGATTTTTTGAATACATACACTCCTTTTTTCTCGTCCCAGAATTCGCTGGTAGCGGCATCCATGGCAATGTAGATATCTTTACCTGGCTTGTAACCCGCAGCCTCAATAGCTGTTAGTACTGTTTCAATTGCCTCTTCATTTGATTTGATGTTAGGTGCAAAACCACCTTCATCGCCTACATTGGTGCTGTATCCTTTTTTCTTCAATACGTCTTTCAAATGATGGAATACCGAAGTACCCATTTGAAGTGCATCGCTGAAGCTATTTGCCTTGGTAGGCACAATCATGAATTCTTGAAAATCGATTGAATTATCGGCATGTGAACCACCGTTTAGGATGTTCATCAATGGAATGGGCAAAGTGTTTGCGTTTACGCCACCAATATAACGATACAAAGGCATATTGGCCTCAATGGC
This sequence comes from Chitinophaga pinensis, assembly GCA_945875195.1. Taxonomy (GTDB): domain Bacteria; phylum Bacteroidota; class Bacteroidia; order UKL13-3; family UKL13-3; genus B1. The sequence goes on from CAMCJW010000255.1 coordinate 1,285, forward strand.
AGCAGCTTTTGCAGCAGCCATTGAAACGGCAAGAATGGCATTGGCTCCAAGGTTTCCCTTGTTGTCTGTACCATCTAACTTAATCATTTTGCGGTCAATTTCATTTTGCTCAAACACATCAACACCCAAAAGTTTGTCGCAGATTTCGTCGTTTACGTTCTTAACAGCTTTAAGAACACCTTTACCCATATACACTTTTTTGTCGCCATCACGCAACTCAACAGCCTCATGAATTCCGGTGGATGCACCAGAAGGAACAGCAGCACGACCTAAGGCGCCATCTTCGGTAATAACTTCTACTTCTACAGTTGGATTGCCGCGAGAATCCAAAATTTGACGGGCATGGATGTTAATAATTGCACTCATTTTAATTGGTAGTTTACTGTTGTTTTATATTCAATTACTTTGTGATTCTTGGTTCAAACCTAAAAAAATGCTATTGGTTCAGTATATATTATTATTTCATTAAAGCCATAAAATCATCGAACAAATAGCGGCTATCTTCTGGTCCTGGTGCGGCCTCTGGGTGGTATTGCACCGAAAATGCTTTTTTATTCTTGATCCTAATTCCCTCAACTGTATTGTCGTTTAAGTTGATATGTGTTAATTCTACTGTAGGATGATCCAAGGTTTCATCCATCTTAACCCCAAAACCGTGGTTCTGAGAGGTAATTTCGCATTTGCCTGTAATAAGATTTTTAACAGGATGGTTTAAACCTCTGTGTCCGTTGAACATTTTATATGTTTTTAAGCCTTGCGATTCGGCCAACATTTGGTGACCCAAGCAAATGCCAAACAAGGGAATATTCGCATCTACAATTTTCTTTACCGTATCAACCGCATAAGGCATAACGGCTGGGTCGCCCGGACCATTGCTGATCATAAAGCCCGTTGGTTTAAAGGCCATCATTTCCTCAAAAGTGGCGTTGCAATTGTATATGGCAAGGTAGGCACCTCTTTCTTCAATGCACCTTAATATGTTTTGTTTGACTCCTAAATCTAAAACGGCTACTCTTTTTTCAGCGTTTGGATCGCCCAAATAATAAGTATCTTTTGTAGAAACCGTGCTTGATAATTCTAGACCCTCCATAGAAGGAACAGCGGCCAATTGGGCTGTTAATTCCTCAATGCTTTTGCCTTCTGAGGAAATAATAGCGTTCATGGCACCTTTGCTGCGCACATGGCGAACAATTTCGCGGGTATCTACATCTGTTATGCCTACAATATTGTTTAAAGCAAAGTATTCTTGAACCGATTGATCGGCTTGCTTACGTGAATAAGGCACATTGAAGTTTTTGCAAACCAAGCCAGCAATTTTAATGGTATCTGACTCTTGCTCTAGGTGGTTCACACCATAATTACCAATATGCACATTGGTTTGTAGCAAAATTTGGCCAGTATAACTTGGATCAGTAAAGATCTCTTGGTAGCCTGTCATGCCCGTATTAAAACAAATTTCTCCTGTGGTGGAACCAATTTTTCCGATGGAAGTTCCATGAAATACCGTGCCATCTGCAAGCAGCAAAGTGGCCGGAAACTTATTGACTGATCGATTCAAAGTAGTTTAGATTTGTGCAAAAGTAGGAAATCGAAAGCTACCTCGCAAATGAAACTATGCACATCGTTTGTTGACGACTGAATGATGGAAAATATCGAAACCTTTTTTAAAATTTTGTATTTATTCATCGGTATCTATGTTAGAACTAGGCAACTCAAGTGCTTTGATATCACCAACGGCATTACCCGCAATTCCTTTAATGGAGCCGTACATATCAATGGTATTGGTAATTACCTTTTCAATTTGTTTTTCGCGCGATTTCCAGATACGCTGCATGGCCCTGCGCTCGCTATCGAGGTCGGATTGCATTTGACTAAAGCCTTCAACAATGGCCTCAATTTGCATTCTAAAAGTGTTGCTGGTTAAGAAATCGTAGAGGAGACTCATTTTATCGCCTTTGTTTTCTTGGGTTGCGAGGGCTGAGTCTAATTGCACTATGCTTTCGCGAAGTACTTTGCAAAGGCCTTTGAATTCTTCGTAGGTACAAATCCAAATACCATCGCGCATTCCCATTCTTTCCATATCAGAAGGAAGCACATCTGTAACCAACACGCCAATATTTGCACCTTTGGTTCGGATATCAGCTTTAAATTTCTCTATCCACGTAGGCTGAAAATCTTTGGTACGTTTGCTTTCATAATATATGGTGCCACAATTTTGCTTGGTGCGTGTATTTACAATTTGAACGCAATCGCCTCCCCTAGCACCTTTTTTAATTTCAGCAATAATATCGAGTGGGAACTGACTCATGAGCCATTCTTCAATTGCCAATTCTTGCACTTCACCTTGCAATTGCATAGAGCCTTGCTCCTGTTTGCGTTTCATTTCTTCGGTGAGGCGCTTTTGGTCTTCGAGTTGTTTTTGAAGTTCTTTAATGGTTAGCTCGGTACGATCTTGTTCCAGCTTTTTAATCTTGTCGCGTTCCTCATTTAACCTTGTGCTTAGCGACTTTTCGGCCTCCATTAAAGTTTGCTCCTTCACCATATCCTTTTCTCTTTTGAGCTGTTCAATTTCGGCCTTGGTGCGGTTTAATTCTTTGAGTTGTTCTTGTTTTTGGTTCAACTCATTTTCTAACAATTTAAATCTTTCCGATTGTTCTTCTTCTAATTTCAATTTCAAGGAAGCACTTAGGATTAGTTTTTCTTCCTTTATTTTTTGTTGCAATTTTTCTTGAAAGAGCTCATTTTCATTTTTCTTTTTCTCCTCAAATTCTGCCTGTTGTTTTTGAAGCAACTCAAGTTCTTTGTTTAGTTTAATGCGTTCTTGGGCTTGTTTGGCACTAAATTCTTTTTTCAATTCGGCTTCCATTTGGTGGTAAACTAAATCATTTACATCTATAGCAAAACCACAATTGGGGCAGTTAATATTGTTTTCCTTTTCCATGATTCAAAGAAAGGTAAAATTATGTTTTTAAGGAAGGAAT
>CAMCJW010000256.1 GCA_945875195.1 Chitinophaga pinensis
TCAATATTAATAAAAAAGGGACCCGAGTTATTCGGGTCCCTTTTCAGTATAATTCGGTTTGAACCAAAAAACGGTTCAGACAGAAAACTAGTTATTGCCTTCTGGACGTGGCTCACGTGGTGGACGAGGACCGCGGTCATCTCTTCTACCATCTCTTGGTCCACGGTTATCGTCTCTTGGCGGGCGATTCTCTCTTGGAGCTGGCTCAACATAACCTTCTGGCTTAGGCAATAAAACCTTGCGGCTCAATTTAAGCTTACCAGTTTTTTGATCCACTTCAATCAATTTCACTTTTATTTCATCGCCAACTTTCATCACACCATCCATAGTTGCCAAACGAGTCCAGCCAATTTCTGAGATATGTAACAAACCATCTTTGCCTGGCATAATTTCTACGAATGCACCAAAATCAACAATTGATTTTACCTTACCTACGTATTCAGTACCAACCTCTGGAACCGAGACAATAGCGCGGATCATAGCCAATGCTCTTTCTAAACTTTCTTGGTTATTAGAAGCAACTTCTACAATACCCATGTTGTTTTCTTCGGTAATAGAAATAGTAGCACCAGTATCGCGTTGCATTCCTTGAATAATTTTTCCACCTGGTCCAATTACCGCACCAATAAATTCTTTGTCGATATGTAAAGTTACAATACGAGGCGCATTTGGTTTGTAATCTGCATTAGGTTCAGCAATGGTCTTGTTCATTTCGTCCATGATATGTAAGCGACCAGCCTTAGCTTGGTTCAAAGCTTCTTCTACCATTTCCCATTTCAAGCCATTAATTTTGATATCCATTTGGCAAGCAACAATACCTTTGCTGGTACCTACAACTTTAAAATCCATATCGCCCAAATGATCTTCATCACCTAAGATATCCGAAAGGATTGCAAATTTATCTGTCTTTTCATCATGTATTAAACCCATGGCAATACCACTTACGGCACCAGTAATTTTAATACCTGCATCCATCAATGCCAGAGAACCAGCACAAACAGTTGCCATAGATGAAGAACCATTCGATTCTAAAATATCTGAAACAATACGCACGGTATAAGGATTAACTGGCGCACTAGGTAATACACGTTTTAAACCACGTAATGCCAAGTTACCATGACCAATTTCTCTACGTCCCGGACCACGGTTAGGTTTTACCTCACCAGTAGAGAATGCAGGGAAATTATAGTGTAGTAAAAACTTCGCATAACCATCATTCATTGGGCTATCCAACATTTGCTCATCATCGCTGGTACCTAAAGTAACAGTGGTTAACGATTGGGTTTCGCCACGTGTAAAAATGGCTGAACCATGCGCACCAGGTAAGTAAGCAACTTCGCTCCAGATAGGACGAACCTCATCTAAGTTACGACCATCTAAACGAGTACGATCATTGATAATCATTGCACGAACAGCATCATACTCCACATCGTGGAAATACTTGTTCATTAAAAACTTATCAGTAACAGTGCCTTCAGGTAAAGAAGCTTTGTATTCTTCACGTATTGCTTTAAAACCAGCAGAACGTTCGCCTTTACCAGCTTTAGATTTAGCAATGGCATATATTTTATCGTAAGCAAAAGCGCTAATTTCGGCAGCCATTTCTGGATTGCTGCGTTCGTGGTTGTATTCGCGAGTTGGCTTTTTACCACCCATCATCTCAACCAATTCCCACTGTGCTTTGATTTGAATCTTGATAGCATTGTGAGCAACCTTCATTGCCTCTAACATATCAGCTTCAGTAACCTCAGCACATTCACCCTCCACCATGTTTAAATCGTGTTCGGTACCAGCTACAATTAGGTCCATATCGGCACGCTCTAATTCATCTTTATACGGGTTGATCACAAATTTTCCATCTATACGTGCAATACGTACTTCAGAAACCGGACCATTAAAAGGAATATCACTTACAATAAGAGCGCAAGATGCGGCAAAACCCACAAGGGCATCGGGCATAATGTTTTTATCTGCAGAAATTAAAGTAAGAGCTACTTGTGTATCGGCATGAAAATTATCTGGGAACAATGGGCGTAAGGCGCGGTCTACAATACGACTTACCAATACTTCATAATCAGATAATTTTGCTTCACGCTTGTGGAAGCTACCAGGGATGCGACCAACAGCCGCAAATTTTTCTTGGTAATCAACTGTAAGTGGCATAAAATCCACATCTTCTTTGGCTTCTTTAGCAGAAACCACTGTAGCAAGAATCATGGTATCACCCATTTTCACCACCACAGCACCGTCGGCCTGACGGGCTAATCTACCTGTTTCTACACTAATGGTTTTACCATCTAGTTCGAAGGTTTTTGTTGTTGCAACTGACATATTTTTTTGTCTTTTTCTAGAATTTTAAAAATAAAGGGGCAGCACCTGTTGGCCTGCCCCTTTTCCAATAAATTTAATACTGCCTTTTCCAGTAGAAAAGGGCATAGAGATTACTTACGCAATTCAAGTTCTTTAATGATATCCCTGTAACGAAAAACATCTTTACGTTGCAGGTAATTCAATAAAGCACGTCTTTTACCTACCATTTTCACAAGGTTTAACTCCGCAGAGAAGTCTTTCTTGTTTAATTTCAAATGTTCGGTAATGTGGTTGATCCTCTCTGTAAACAGAGCGATCTGACTCTCAGCTGAACCAGTGTCTGTTTTAGACTTGGCTCTACCGTGCGTTGCGAAAATTTCTTGTTTCGCTTCTGTTGTCAAATGCATGATTTAATAATATTTAATTTTTATGTGGCGCAAAAATAGACTAAAAATTTAAATTTCTATGCATTGCCCTCATTTTTTGCTATTTGAATACCAAATTTGGGTTATTTAGTCACAAAAAAATTAAACGCCTTGGCCAAATTAATAATTTCACCAAAAATCTTAAAACTTAATTTTAAGTCGCCATGATCCAATAAATCAGAGAGTTCCAAATGAACCTCCTTGTTATTTTCTTTCAGCAATCCATGTAACAAAACCGACTGAGAAGCAGGTATAACATTGTCGTCTTTCCCATGAATAATGGCAACCTTACAAGTAATTTTGTGCGCATGTAATGACAAATCCAATCGGTGTTTCCAACTGTCGAAATCGGGGATTTTGGTCCAGGCACTCATGATAACTTTGCTTCTATATTGGGTATCAAACCTGAGTTTTTTATACAATTCAACGGTTGTAGGATTCGATTTGGCAAGTAAGCCAGGTAGCAATGGTATGGGTCTTTTTAAACCGTTATCTTCTAAGGCGGTTTGAACCAATTCTTCCAATTCGGGGTTATGGCCAATTTCATATTTCAGAAAATTTTTCATGAGAATATGCATCCCATAATCATCCATATTTTTTTCGTTGGTTAAAGCAAATTGAATGGTGGATTCAAAATCGCTAAAACTCCCCAACAAACAAAGAGACGACACAGAATTTGCAGGCAATTCAGCAATTGCCAGGGTAACAATGGCAGCAGTAAAAGATGGGGCAAAAGCGGCAGGAATAAATTTATTTGGATTCAAAACAGGATCTGCAGCAATACTTTGAATCACCGCTTTCACCTCATCAATCCCAGAAGGATGAATGAGCAAAGAATCAATGGTTTGAATCTTTGGCGTAATAACGCGGTAGCCCATTTTCCTAAAAGCATTGTTCACCACCGCAATTCTATCGTCCTTATAACCACTAATAGAAAACCCCGTAAAAGTAATAATAAGGCCCTTTTCCTCACCAATTGGAGTATATACAATAACAGGTGTTTTACCCTGTGCCAGCAGCAATTCTGTCTCCACACCCAAGGTAGTATCCTTCCTCAAAGAGGTATTAACAATAAACTTAAAACCTTCTAAAAATGATTTCAAACCTTATATAAATAATTAATAGTAATAAAATTAGCCTCAAAAGTATACTTAAGTATTGATGAAATCATTTTCAAATTATTTCCTAATTGTTGATTAAGCAATTGTAAGAATATTTTTTGGGAATTCGGATAATTGAAAAAAAGAAAGAGAAAGAATAATAGAAAGAGTAACAGAAAGAGAAAGAGTTTCTTATATGTAGCCCGTAGGACGGACGAGCGTTAAAAATTGATCCGGAGGATCAATTTAGCGAGGAGCGTGACCGTGGGGCGGCCCTCCCCTTCGGGCTACAGACGATGACAAAGATTTATCAAACAAACTGAAACATTCTTAAAACAAAAAAGCTCCACCATATTGGTGAAGCTTTCTAATCGTCTGTAGCCCGTAGGGGAGTCGAACCCCTCTTTTCAGAATGAAAATCTAACGT
>CAMCJW010000257.1 GCA_945875195.1 Chitinophaga pinensis
AAAAAAACTAAAATATATCAGGCTTCAACAAGCGAATTATATGGATTGGTTCAGCAAGTTCCACAAAGTGAAGCAACTCCTTTTTATCCAAGATCGCCTTATGCTGTTGCTAAATTATATGCTTATTGGATAACTGTTAATTACAGGGAGGCTTATGATATGTTTGCTTGTAATGGTATACTTTTTAACCACGAAAGTCCCAATAGGGGTGAAACTTTTGTAACCAGAAAAATTACAATGGCAGCTTCTAAAATTGTTTTAGGATTACAAAAACAATTGTATTTGGGAAATTTAAATGCTCAAAGAGATTGGGGTCATGCAAAAGATTATATTGAGGCTATGTACCTTATTCTACAACAAGATAAACCGGAAGATTTTGTTATTGCAACAGGCATCACCACTACAATCAGAAAATTTGTTCAGATGGCTTTTAATGAGCTGGGAATTGAGATTTCTTTTAAAGGTGAAAATGAGGCTGAAATTGGATATGTAAGCAATATTAATTCTCAAATTTTAGAGAGCCTTGCTATTGAAAGTTGTGAGTTAAAAGTTGGTGATGAAGTTGTTGCAGTTGACCCAAGATATTTTAGACCAACTGAAGTAGAGCTATTGATAGGTGATAATTCTAAAAGCAAAGAAAAATTGGGTTGGGTGCCTAAACATGATTTACAATCTTTGGTTACAGATATGATGAATTCAGATTTAAAATTAATGAAAAAACAACTCTTTTTAAGTAATTCTGGTTTTGATTCTAACCAAAACCTATATTAATTTTTTTGTTGAATAGTAAGTTATTATCATGAGTAAGTTAAAAGTATTTGTAGCTGGAAGTAATGGAATGGTAGGTAGTGCGGTTGTTAGACTCCTTTCTACCAACCCTAAGTATGACATAGTTGTAAGAAATAGGAAAGAATTGGATTTATTGGATTCAATAGCTGTGAGTAATTTTTTTGCAGCAGAAAAAATTGATATTGTTATTCTTGCTGCTGCAAAAGTTGGGGGAATACAGGCAAATATGACCAAACCTGGACAGTTTCTATTTGAAAACTTGCAAATACAAAACAATGTCATTCATCAAGCGTATTTAAACAATGTTAAAAAGCTTGTTTTCCTGGGTAGTTCGTGCATTTATCCAAAAGAATGTCCGCAACCTATGAAGGAAGATTACATTTTAACCGGAAAATTGGAACCAACAAACGAAGGGTATGCAATTGCTAAGATTGCAGGGTTAAAAATGTGTGAGGTCTACAAAAAACAGTATGGCTTTGATAGTATTAGCCTAATGCCTTGCAATCTTTATGGGCCAAACGATAGTTTTGATCTACAACATTCTCATGTTTTGAGTGCATTAGTTAAAAGATTTTCGGATGCAGTAACCAATGGATTGGATGAAATTACGCTTTGGGGTACAGGTATAGCCAAAAGAGAATTCATGCATGTGGATGATTTGGCAAAAGCTTTGGTTTTCCTTATGGAAAATTACCACGATGCCGAAATGATAAACGTTGGTACTGGAACGGATATTAGTATCAAGGAACTTGCTGAATTAATTGCGGATAAAGCAGGTTTCAAGGGAACAATAAGCTGGGATGCATCTAAACCTGATGGGATGTTGAAAAAATGCATGGATGTGAGTAAATTAAACGCCCTAGGGTTCAAACCTGAAATTACGCTTTCGGATGGAATAGACCAAATGATCAATATTTATAAAACAATAAAGTAAAATAAAATGATACCTTTAATGAAGAATGCTTTTTTAAAAGAGCATGAAACTAAATTAGCTTTGGCAGATTTTATTATTAAGTCTGACCGATTGAGCATGGATGAAAAATGCTTTGAATTTGAAAGAAAATTTGCAGAAAAGCAGGGCAGAAAACACGGTATTTTGTTTAACAGTGGTGGCAGTGCAAATCTTGCAATGCTTCAGTCTCTTAAAAATTTAGGACAACTAAAAGATGGAGACAAAGTTGCTTTTTCAGCTTTAACATGGAGCACAAATACAATGCCTATTATTCAAATGGGTCTTGTGCCTGTGCCACTTGATTGCGAACTTGAAACTTTAAATGTTAGTAGCGCGGCTATTTTGGAACGTCTTGCTCAAGTGCCTGATTTGAAATGTATATTTTTAACAAATGTTTTAGGTTTTGTAAGTGATTTTGAAGAAGTTAAAGCAGTTTGTGATAAAAATGGAATAATTTTAATTGAAGACAATTGCGAGTCTTTAGGTACCGAAACCAATTTTACGAAAGCAGGTAATTTGGGTTTAGGAGCAAGTTTTTCGTTTTTTGTTGCACATCACATGTCAACCATCGAAGGTGGAATGATTACTACTGATGATGATGATTTTAATGAAATGCTTAAAATTGTTAGAGCCAATGGTTGGGATAGAAATTTAACTGCTGCTCAACAGCATAAATGGCGAAAAAAATATAACATCAGTTCAGAATTTGAAGCCAAATATACTTTTTATGATTTAGGGTATAATTTTAGACCAACAGAAATTACTGGATTTTTAGGCCTATTTCAATTACAATTTCTTGATAACAATATTTTAAAAAGGCAAGAAAATTATTTGAGAATAGAGAAAACAATATTGGAGAATGATGACTTAATTCCATTGAGACACAATCATATTAAAACATTGTCCACTTTTGCGGTTCCAATTATTTGTAAAACCAAAGAACTAAGAGAAAGATATATTGAACAATTTTCTGGTGCGGGTGTTGAAATAAGACCAATGATTGCAGGGAACATGACCAAACAACCTTTTTACGCAAAATATGTTGAAGCGCAATACGAATTGCCTAATACAGATATCATTCATGAAAATGGATTCTATTGTGGCAATTATCCAGAATTATCAGAAACTGATTTACAAACAATTGAAAGCTGTTTAATGAATTACTAATTTTATCTTTAGTTCTTTTGTTTGCAATTTTATTTACTAGATGCTTTTTAATTCACTAAGTTTTGCCATTTTCTTACCAATCGTTTTTATCCTTTATTGGGTAATTGGTTCTGCTAAGCTAAGAAGTCAAAATGTTTTATTAATTGTATCTAGTTATTATTTCTATGCCTGTTGGGATTGGCGTTTCTTGTTTCTTTTGGTTTTTTCAACCCTATTGGATTTTTATTCTGGGGTTAAAATAGCCAAAGCCAATGGTCAATTTAGTAAGAAAATTTGGCTGTTTATAAGTATTGTTATTAATCTGGGAATATTAGGGGTATTTAAATACTACAACTTCTTCTCATCTTCCTTTGCCGATGCTTTGTCTTTATTAGGTGTAAAAGTAAACATGTCGTCACTGGAGGTAATTCTTCCGGTAGGTATTTCGTTTTATACTTTTCATGGTTTGTCATACGTAATAGATATTTACTACAATAAAATTGATTACGAAAAGGATTTTATTAACTACTCTTTATTTGTAAGTTTCTTCCCATTATTGGTTGCTGGCCCCATTGAGCGTGCCACACATTTGCTGCCCCAAATAGTAAAAAAAAGAGAGTTTAATTATGGTTCAGCTGTTGATGGCCTTCGTCAAATTCTTTGGGGATTATTCAAAAAAATTGTAATTGCAGATAATTGCGCTGAATACGCAAACATGATTTTCAATAATTCAGCTGATTATAATGGAAGTACGCTTTTCTTGGGAGCATTGTTTTTTACATTCCAAATTTACGGCGATTTTTCAGGCTATTCTGATATTGCTCTTGGTACCGCCAGACTTTTTGGAATTGAGTTATTGAGGAATTTTGCTTACCCTTATTTTTCTAGAGATATTGCAGAGTTTTGGCGTAGGTGGCACATTTCACTTTCATCTTGGTTCAGAGATTATTTGTATATACCTCTTGGAGGCTCAAAATATGGTAAGCGCAAAGCTGTTCGCAATACTTTTATCATCTTCATAGTGAGTGGGTTTTGGCATGGGGCAAATTGGACATTTATTTTTTGGGGCTTACTCAATGCTTTGTTTATTTTACCTTCAATTTTAGCAAATAAAAATCGCATCAATATTGAAATAGTTGCCAAAGGCAAACACCTGCCAACATGGAAAGAGTTTTTCTCCATAGCAATAACCTTTCTTATTACTGTTTTTGCTTGGATCTTTTTTAGAGCCAATTCATTAACGCATGCTTTTAATTACATCTCAGGAATTTTTTCAAGTTCATTCTTCTCCATTCCTGTTTTTAATGAGAGATTTCTGGCTATGCAAACCTTTGGGTTGATTTTTATTTTCATGGCAATTGAATG
>CAMCJW010000258.1 GCA_945875195.1 Chitinophaga pinensis
GAATGGACTTGAGGCAGAAATCAATGCAAAAATAGAAGCCTATTTCAAGGAAAAAGGTACCGCTAGACCAAAGTACAATGAAGACATGCCTGAAGGCAATGATGGCTTAGGACTAATGCTTTTGGGAATTACCGGCGACAAAGTATTGCCTGCTGAGGTATATGAAAAAATTAAGGCAGATACTTTAAAGCAAGTGAGGGGAACGGTTCAAGCCGATATTTTAAAAGAAGACCAAGCACAAAACACTTGCATATTCTCTACAGAATTTAGTTTGAGGGTAATGGGTGATGTGCAGCAATATTTTATCAATGAAGGTATCAGAAACTTCTATTCAGTTTCCATCAGTGGCTACCATATTGCGGAAGCGGGAGCTAACCCCATAACACAATTGGCGCTTACTTTATCCAATGGATTTACCTTTGTTGAATATTACCTCAGCAGAGGAATGGACATCAATGATTTTGCACCTAATTTATCTTTCTTCTTCTCTAATGGAATAGATCCAGAATATTCTGTTATAGGCAGAGTATCTAGGAGAATTTGGTCGAAAGCCATGAAAATAAAGTATGGTGGCAATGAAAGAAGTCAGATGTTGAAATACCATATTCAAACTAGTGGCAGGAGTTTGCACGCACAGGAAATAGATTTCAATGATATAAGAACAACTCTTCAAGCGTTGTATGCCATTTATGATAATTGTAACTCATTGCACACAAATGCTTATGATGAAGCCATTACCACACCTACAGAAGAATCTGTTAGAAGGGCAATGGCCATTCAGCTAATTATTAATAGAGAATTGGGATTAGCTAAAAATGAGAATCCTTTACAAGGCTCTTTTATCATTGAAGAGTTAACAGATTTAGTAGAAGAAGCAGTACTAAGTGAATTTGATAAAATTAGTGAAAGAGGCGGTGTTTTGGGTGCCATGGAAACCATGTATCAACGAACCAAAATACAAGAAGAGAGTTTGTATTACGAAACATTGAAACACACAGGTGAATTTCCAATTATTGGCGTGAACACGTTTTTATCTAGCACAGGTTCACCAACTGTATTACCTAAGGAGGTAATAAGATCAACTACGGAAGAAAAAGAGTACCAAATAAAAATGCTGAATGAACTCAAGCATATTAACCAAGGTAAAGGGGAAGAAATGTTGAAACAACTACAAGTAGTTGCCATACACAACCAAAACATTTTTGAAGAGTTAATGGAAACGGTTAAATACTGTTCATTGGGTCAAATTACCAATGCATTATTTGAAGTTGGTGGTCAGTATAGACGCAACATGTAATTGATAAAAAACAAAAGTGCTAAATCAATTGGCACTTTTGTTTCAATTTTTGAGGCCTGCAAAGGTGGTTTAGTGATACTGATTTCACTTCGCTGATTTTTTTGCAATAATCGGCAAATCTCAAACAAGTTTGGTTATGCGCTCATTGATCACCAAAATTGGCATTGTTAAGATTGAGCGGCTGCGCAATGTGCTCAACTTTTGCTTGGGTGTCTTTAGGAATATGTTGTGGAGTAGAAATACTTTTATTGATATACAAACAAAGACTTAAAACGGTCTAAGAATAATTTTTCTAATACACTCCTATCGTCAAGTGTGATGGTTGCGGTGCCTGTAAGTCCGTAGCGTGGTTTGATGGTCTTGTGGTAACTAGTAGTTAGGCTGCTGTCAATGGCAATTTGTACAAGATACATATTTTGATTGCCCTCATTGGACTTTACTTCTTGGGGTGTTGCAGAAACTGTTTTTACCCGTCCTTCGGTTACTCCATATTCTTCAAAATTATAACTGTCAAATTTCAAAATAGCACGTTGTTCAATGGATATTTTACCAAAGTTCTGTTGTGGAATAAGTACTTCGCAAAGCCAATCACTGCTATCGGGTATAATATATAAAACAGTCTCACCTGCTTGCAAGTTTAAACCTTCAAAAATATTTTTAGGTAGCGAAATGGTGCCATTAAAAGGGGCAATAAAAAGGTATTTAGATTTCCAGTCGGCAATGGCAGCTTTGAGTAAAGAAAAACTTTGTAAAAACGCATTTTTCTGTTGACTAATATTTTTTTCTAGCGAGAGGAATTGTTGCTCAATATCGTTTATTGCCGTTTCGTTGTTTATCAGGTTTTGTTGCAAATTACTTAGGCTTAATTTACGCTGCAATCTGGCCGATTCTGTATTGCGCAATTCTGTCTTAGTAATACTTCGTTGTTGATCCAATAATGAGTCGGCTTGCCAAGTTTCGTTTGCAAGTGCATATTCTCGTTCATAAATCTGCTTTTGATTTATTAAATTGGTGCGAGTTTGTTTTAAGTTAGTGAGCCGGTTGTTGATGATACTTTTTTCTTGTAAATATTGGCCGCTGGTAAGCGCTAAATAAAGCTCATTGTTACTTTTCTTAAATTGCTCATACACTTGTTGTATTTCACCTAAGCGTTGAAACGATGCTGTGCTAATATACGCAAGACTGTCAAGCATATTGCTATCACACAATAATTGGATAAGGATTAATCCACTATCAAGGTTATTTATTTCTTTTTCATCAGCCACACTTTCTAAAACCAGCAATACATCACCTTTGTTTACTTTTGATTCATCTCCAACCAATTTTTCGACAATGCGTCCGTTTACTTTTGCCAACATATTTTTAGGAGGATTGCTACTACTTAAAACAAATTTTCCTTCTAATATGTCAGGTGCTTTGATAAAATACAAACTAGCTAAAACCGCAAAGCCAAGCACAAACAAAAATGTCATTCCATAGCGCAGCATAAAACTCAATTTGCGTTTAAGCAAATAGTTTATGTTATCATTGTGGCGGTATAGTTGTTCTCCTTCGCTCATATTTAGTTCCCCAATTCCAGTTGGTTTTTTACCAATTCATAATACTTACCTCTTGCAGCAGTTAATGTTTGGTGATTTCCTGTTTCCATTATTTTGCCATTTTCCATTACAATAATTTGGTGGGCATGTTGCACCGTACTTAACCTATGTGCAATTACAACAACCGTTCTACCTTCAAAAAAGGTATTTAGATTATCCATAATTTTACGCTCATTGTTGGCATCTAAACTGCTTGTAGCTTCATCCAACAATAAATAACTGGGATTTTTATACACCGCACGAGCCAACAAAATGCGTTGCCTTTGCCCCATGCTCACTTGTGTGCCATCATTGCCAATTTCTGTTAAATAACCATTGGGTAGTGTGGTAATAAAGTCATCAATATTGGCAATTTTACCTGCTTTAATGATGTTGTTCATGTCTACAGATAAGCCTGCTGCAATATTCTCAGATATGGTGGTATTAAATAGCCTACCATCCTGCATTACCACACCACACTTATCTCGCCAATGCCCGTGATGCAGATTTTTAAAATGGGTTGAACCTAAAAAAATATTTCCTTTTTTAGGTTCATAAAACTTCATCAACAATTTTAGCAAGGTTGTTTTACCACTGCCACTCGCGCCTACAATAGCTGTAATTTTTCCTGATGGTATGGTAAAACTAACATCATCCAAAACAGGTGAAAGCCTTTCGCTGCCATATACAAAACTTAGGTTTTCAAAGATGATGGGTTCTTGTTCAGGTATATCATTTAACAGATTAATTGAAGTATCGGTTTCATCTTTTTGCAATACCACATCGCCAATTCTATCCATGCCTATTCTGGCTTGTTGCAGTGAATTTACTAAACCATACAATTGCTGAATGGGTGCATTTAATTGCCCAATAATCATGTTAATGGCAAACATGCCACCCAAACTTAAATCACCATTAATAACTGCGGTTGCAGATGTAAAACTAATTAATATACTGGTGGCTTGACCCAACATACTACCACCAATACTTTGGAATTGGCCCACATTTAGGTTCACAATTTTTTGTTTGTACAAGTTTGCTTGTATTTCTTCCCACTGCCAGCGATGTTGCTTGGCACTGTTGTTTATTTTTATTTCTTGTATGCCTTCCAGCATTTCTATCACCTTGCTGTTTTCCTTGCTGCCTAGGTGAAACATTTTATAATCTACCTTTTTGCGCCAAGCCAAAAACAAGTATGTCCAGATAAAACCCAACACTGCACCAATAGAAAAAATAAGCAAGATACCCGGATGATAACCTCCAAGCAACACAACGAGTATAGACATATTGAGCAGTGAAAAAATAGTGCCTAGTGAGCTAACGGTAAGTAAACTTTCAACCCGCTTATGGTCGCCAATGCGTTGCATCAAAT
>CAMCJW010000259.1 GCA_945875195.1 Chitinophaga pinensis
GTCTAAGTTTTTTCAAGCAGGAATTCCCTGCGATTCAATGAACAATGAGTTAGCAGAATGGATATGGCAATCGCGCTTAATCAATAACCAAGTGCGTGTGGCCATCAAAGGTGATCAGGATGCAAATTTTCCGGTTGTTAAGCAAGTAATCAAAACCTTGCAAGAGAAAAAAGTGAATCGTTTTAATTTCATCACCAACATGTCTACCGAGACAGTTGAAAAATAGTAAAATAAAATGGCAGAAATAGAAGGCGGTGGCGGTGGCCATAAAAAAGGTGGGAAACCAAAAGGTAAGAAAATGTCAACCCGTGTTGACTTTACCCCCATGGTAGATTTGGGCTTCTTGCTCATTACCTTTTTTATGTTAACTACGTCCATGAATAAGCCAAAAACCATGGAGATTAACATGCCGGTAAAGGATGTTACTGAAGAGGAAAAACAAAAAGTAAAAGCTTCCCAAGCTATCACTCTTTTGTTAGCAGAAAACGATGAAATTGTTTATTATTTCATCAACGAAACAACAGGTGATCCTGAAACACCTGTGATAACTAATTTTAGTAAAGGTGGCATCAGAGCCACATTATTAAATAAAAACAAAGAGTTGCTTGTAAAAGCAAATGCAAATAATTATGATTCTATTCCAGTACTAAAAGAAATGTACAGAATGAATCAAATTACTGAGGATGAAATGAAGAAAAGAATTTCTGGTATCAAAGCCAATCCAAATGCACTCATTGTTGTAATTAAGGCAGACGACAAAGCTAAGTATAGAAACCTAGTTGATATACTTGATGAAATGTTGATTTGTAACATAGGCCGTTATGCAATTGTAGACATTACGCCGGTTGAACAGGATTTAATTAAAACAGCAATGTCCTTAAAACCACTCTAACATGGCAGCAAAATTAAATATATTTGATAGCAAATGGGTTGAGTTGGTTTTTAACCACCGCAACAAGGCTTATGGTGCTTATGTATTGCGCAAGAAGGGCGATGAGTATACCATTAAAGGAATAGTTTTCGCTGTAGTATTGTTTACCGCCGCCATCTCAGCACCAGTAATCATCGATTACATTCAATCCAAAATTCCAAAAGAAAATGAAATGAAGGTTACAGATGTTACCACATTGGAAGAACCACCTCCAATTGATAAAAATGAACCTCCACCACCTCCAACAGAACCACCGCCACCCTTAAAAAGTACGGTGAAATTTACTCCTCCAGAAATTAAACCTGATGAGGAAGTGCCAGACGAGGAACCACCTCCAATTCAAGAGGAAATGAAGGACAAGGATGCGGGTGTGGCAACTGTAGAAGGTGATGCCAATGGGGTAGATGCCAGCTTAACCGAAGGTGGTGAAGGAGATGGCGATGCACCTGAGATTTTAACCTTTGCAGAGCAAATGCCAGAGTTTGCTGGTGGTCCCGAAGAAATGTATAAGTTCTTGAGTAAGAATATTCAGTTTCCACCGCTTGCAAGAGAAAATGGCATAGAAGGAAAAGTGGTACTAACTTTTGTGGTTGGTGCCGATGGAAAGATTACTCAGATAGAGCAAGTAGGAAAAAAACTAGGTTGGGGTTGTGATGATGAAGCAATCCGAGTAGTGAAAACCATGCCAAATTGGACGCCAGGAAAACAAAATGGTAAAGCTGTAACGGTTAAGTTTACTTTGCCTATTCGCTTTCAGTTAAACTAATATTCTATAAGGCCTGCTTCTGCTAATTAGTTTTTTAAGCTAGGTGGCAGAATCAGGCCTTGTTATTTAATACAATGAGCCAAGAATTAGACGAAATTAGAGAAGATAGAAACGACAAGGTTGCAGGTATTTTTAAATATTTTAGCCTTGTTATGGGGGTATTTTACGTGGCCATGGGCATTATATTTTATTATTTCCCATTGCTAGAAAATATGGATTCTTGGGCTAAAATTGGTGTAAGTTCTTTGCTGTTTTTATACGGAATTTTCCGCTTTTGGAGGGCATTAAAATCATGAGAACCCCATTTTTATTGTTGATATTTCTTTTTCTTTATTCTTGTTCTGAACCAAACTCAAACAGTAAAAACAAGGATACCCCAACCACTGGCGAAATTACTGTTGCTTGCGACGAAAGTCTCTTACCCATTATGCAGGCCGAACAAATGGTTTTTAAAGAGCTCTACCCAAATGCAAAAATTAACATGGTTTATTTGAGTGAATACGATGCCATTCAACTCATGTTAAAAGATAGTGCCAGGCTGGCAATTATTACCCGTGAATTAAATGCCAGTGAAATAAGTGTTTTAAACGAACAGAAAATTAGCAATGCCAAATACCATAAAATTGGTTACGACGCAGTGGCATTTGTTTTAAACCCAGCCAATGTTGATACCAGTTTTTCTTTGAAACAAATCAAAGGATTACTCTCGGGCGAAATTACCGACTGGAGTCAAATTTCTTCCATTAGTAAATTAGGCAAAATTCAGGTAGTTTTTGATAGCCCAAAATCAGGCTCCATCCGCCTCCTTCAAGACAGCGTGCTCAAAGGGTCACCTTTAGGTAAAAATTGCTTTGCCCTCAAAAATAATCCTGAAGTGATTGATTACGTTCAAAAGAATAAAAATGCCATAGGTATTATTGGCGTTAGTTGGATCAGCGATACCGATGATGTACAAGCTAAGGGCTTCTTATCCAATCTTAAGGTGGCAGATATTGAACCTATCCTGATGCGCGCAGCTGGCATCAATAATAAACCCATGCAAGGAAATATTGCTTTGAAACAATATCCGTATTGGCGCCAAATTAAGGTGGCTAGTAGAGAAATGCGTTCCGGACTTGGCACAGGCTTTGCTAGCTTTATGGAAAGCGAACCCGGACAAAAAATATTATTAAAAGGTGGCCTAGTTCCTTTTAGGTCTTCTATTAGAACCATCAATTTAAATTGACACACATGAAAAATAGCATTTTAAGTTTAGTAGTTACTGTATTATTCAGTGGATTTTTACAAGCTCAAACCTTGCAAGAAGGTTTAAGAGCAATCGACTTTGAAAAGTATGAAGCATCAAGAACCATTTTCAAAGAGTTAACTGCAAAAGAACCTGCCAATGGCGATAATTGGTATTATTTGGGTCAAACCTATTTAAATTTATTAAACGCTGACTCTGCAACTATCTGCTACAATGAAGGTATAAAAGTGGCTCCTGTAAATCCTAGTAATTATGCAGGATTAGGTGAGCTGGAGCTTTTAGTTGAAAATAAAGAAAAGGCCAAAGTTCATTTCGATAAAGCACTTTCTTTTAGTAAAATGCGCAATGGTACCATTACAGATTTAAAAGCAATTTCAATTGTTGCTTCAAGTATGGTAAACAATGCCATCGTTAAAATGTTGGATGAAGCTGAAGAATTAATAAAAATGGGTTATGAGCAAGACAAGAAAAACTACGACTTGTTAATTGCTGGTGGTGATGTTTATTTAGAGAAAAACGATGGTGGTAACGCTGCAACTTTTTATGAAAGAGCCATTGGTATTGATCCTAAAAATCCAAAAGCTTATACCCGAGTATCTGTAATTTGGATCAGGGTTAGAAATTATGAGCAAGCCCAAAACGATTTGAACCGAGCATTTGAAAAAGATCCTAACTATGCACCAGCATGGAAATACCAAGCCGAATTGTATTACGCGCAACGCAAATTTTCTTTGGCCAAAGAAGCCTATGGTAAGTACTTAGCCAATTCTGAACCAAGTATTGCCAACCAAATTAGGTTTGCCCGTATTTTGTTTTTAAGCAAGGCTTACGATGAGGCTTTTGAGCGCATTGAAGAAATTCAAAAAACAGATAAAACCACTTTATTACTTTACCGTTTACGTGCATTCTCCTTATGTGAAATGCTTGAAACCAAACCCGATGCTGAGCAAGCAAAAAGTGGCCTAGGTTCTTTGGAATATTATATCTCTAAGCAAGAAGCTAAAAAAATTACTGCCACCGATTATGAATACTTAGGAAAGCTGCAAGCAAAGGTTGGTGGCAAAGATTCATTGGCTATTTTGAATTTGAAAAAGGCCATGGAAATGAATCCTTACAATGTAGATATGTATATTGACTTGGCAAAAATCTACAACAAGATGAAAATGTTTGATAGCGCTGCGGCCAACTATGAAACTTACCTTTCAAAAGCAAAGAAAATAACGCCAGCCGATTATTTCTTATATGGTAAGGCTTTGTATAATTCCAAACAATATAGCAAGGCAGATTCTGCTTTCCTTAA
>CAMCJW010000260.1 GCA_945875195.1 Chitinophaga pinensis
GATGGCTCAATATTAAATATGAATGGAAATGATTTTCAACTATTTAATGGGGGTGCTTCATTTATTTTAAACACAACTGGCTCAATTTCTACTACCTCTTCAACAGACTTTAACTTGGAAAGATCTGCAACAAATAGTATGGGAACCATCAGACTTACTTCTGGTTCAAATACCATTGGAAATTTAACGTTGAACCATACAGGAGTTTCAAATACATTAACTATTGGAAATGCCCTGAACGTAACGGGCGTAATTACTGTATCTGATGGCACCTTAGCTTCTGGCGGCAATATCATACTTAAATCAAATGCATCAAGCACTGCAAGTGTTGCAACAATTGGCGCTGGTGGTTTAATTACTGGCAACCTAACAGCAGAACGCTATATACCAGCACAACGTAAATTTAGATTTTTAGCTTCGCCAGTTGTTGGCGGAACTGCAACACAGTGGAGAGATAATGGAGGTTCAACTTCTGGAATTGGCATGCAAATTACAGGATCTGGTGGTGCAACAAATAATTTTGATGCCTCAACTTCAAATGCACCTTCTGCCTTTACTTATACCGAGGCAAATGGAGAAGCAACTAATACTACTATTGGTGGAGCAGATAATGCAGGATGGTCACCTTTTTCATCAGGAACACAAGCTTTGACTAATGGTCAAGGTTATAGGGTTTTGGTAAGAGGCGATAGAACACTGAGCCTTGTTACCACCCCTGCACCTGCTGCAAACACAACCACACTTTCAGTAACTGGAACTTACCCTACTTCACCAGTTACTATTAATGTAACAAGAGCTTCAGATGTTGCCGGTAAAGGTTGGAATTTGGTTGGAAATCCTTATCCATCTGCAATTAGTTGGAATGCAATCACCAAATCGACTGAAATAACAGGAACTTACCAAACTTTTAATCCTTCTACAAATGCTTATGTAACATGGAATGGCGCAACTGGTGATGCAACAGATAATATTTCATCAGGCCAAGGATTCTTGGTATTTATTACTAGCGGGTCTTCTTATACTAGCGGAAGCATCACTATTGAAGAGGCAGATAAAGTTTCAGGTAATGGCGGTTCATTCTTCAAAACTAGCTTGAAAAATCATTTGAAAATTAGCATGAAGTATGATAGCAATAATGTAAACAATACTTTCATTCATTTTAGAGATCAAGCAAATGAATTGTTTGATCCTGCATTTGATGCACCTAAATTAACCAACCCTGGAGTTAATTTGGCCTCTAAAGATGCAAAAGGTGATTACTATTCAATTAATTCTTTGCCATTAAATGCTTTAAATGATACTAGAGTTGTTCCGTTATCAGTGCTTAACTCTGTGGAAGCAACTTATACTTTTGAATTTAATGATGTAAATTCATTTGACGGACAAGAGATTTATTTAGAAGATAAATACGCCAATAAAACTACTCTATTGAGTGAAGGAAAAAAGTATTCATTTACCTTAAACTCAGATAAAGCTAGTTCAAATGATGGTAGGTTCAATCTTATTTTTTCAAAGAAAAGTAGTGGCTTGCTGAACCAAACCAAAGAAAACAGTTTCATCTTATTCCCTAATCCAGCAAGTGAGCAAATTCATATTGGTTTGTTAAATACAAATAACGGTTCATACAATTATGAAGTTTATAATCAGTTGGGAGGAACTATAAAATCTGGCAAGCTAGATTTTAATAGTCAGCGTGAGCAAAGCATAGGTGTTGATGAAATAAGTGAAGGTGTTTACTTCATTAAAGTTTACAATGCTACCACATCACAAACAATCAAATTCATAAAATAATCTAACGATTAAAAATTAACAAATGAAAAAATATATTTTAAGACTGTCTTTAGCCTTAACCCTTGCTATTATTACCAGTGTTGCAGTATATGCGCAACCAGGTTTTGATGACGATGTAGAAGATACCCCAATTGATGGTGGTGTTAGCTTGCTAGTTGCAGCTGGAATTGCTTATGGTGTAAAAAGAATTTACAATTATAAGAACGAAAGTACCAACCATATCGATTAAATTAAAGGAACAGTTCTAGGTACTATATTGGAATGTACTTTTTATACTAAATGAAATAGTACTCATTATTATGTACTTCTCCTTGTTTGTTTCTAAGCATCCTAAATGACAAACTAGTTGTTACTGCAGGTCGAAAACAGAATTACTTTTAGAGAATAATTCTATAGCTACATAATAATTACTTAACCTTAAGTTAGTTTTTTATTAAAGAGGCTGAACCATTTTTGAAAAGATGAGATTCAGCCTCTTTTTTTTGTTGTTTTTTGCTTACCACGGCTATTCGCAATCGGTGGTGGTTAGTGAGTATTTTAATGAAGGAGATACAAGAGATGAGTGGATTGAATTATTGATAATACAAGATCAAACTAGTTTAATTGGATTTACCTTAAGAGATAATAATGCAAGCCAAATAAGTTGGCAAGATTCGGTAATTTTTGCTAATCACAACTTATGGACAAATCTTAGAGCAGGAACAATCATAGTTATTTGGAATAGGTTTATTTCATCATCTTCATCGTTAAATCCAATCGATACAAATGGAAGTGATGGATATATTGAAGTGAATGCACAATTATCTGGAATTTTTACAGGAGGAAGTTTTGGGAGTAGTCCGAGTTGGAGTGGTAACACCTTAAGTATTGCAGGTAGCGGTGAATTAATCCAAATTAGAAATGCTTCTAACGCTCATGTTCATGCCTTAGGCCACAGAGCCACAACTGGAACAAATTTTAATTCTCTTTCAAGTCCAAAATTAAATCATGCAAGTACCTCTTTAAGTGGAGAATCTATTAGGGTTAATCCAGGAGCAAATTTAACAGACTACAATGGTGTTAGTGGCACAACCTTAACTACCAAAAATTCATCATTAATTACCTTGGGATTACCAAATCAATCAAGTTCAGACACAAGTTCTAACCTCGCATTTTGGAGATTATTAAGACAACCAAATTACGCTGGTCCCAATTTAAATGCAATAATTGCAAATGGTAGCTTTAACCAATTTTCATTAACCTGGAATGCTTGCGCCGACCCATATCCTACGGACAGCACAATAGGCTATATCATTTTAAGAAATACCTCAAATACTTTTTCTAACCCAATCGATGGTTTTACCTATACAGTAGGACAATCGATAGGAAGCGCATCTGTTGTTGGATTGGTTAATTATAGCCAACTTGCACAATTTACAGACAATACCCAACTCAATTGTGGTCAAACTTTCTTCTATAAAATTTTTGCTTTTCGCTATAAAACCGACCAAAGTTTAGGTTCAGCATACCACTCCTCTAGGGGAAGGGCTTATAACGAAACTGGGACAAATGTGCAAAGCATCTCTCGACCTCAACCCACTCCCATTTCCTCAATTCTCGCTTATTAATACTACAACAAATCATATGAAAAACAGCTACAAATTTTTAAGCTTAATGCTATTCTTAATAGCGAGCGGCGCAATGGCCCAAAACCAGAAAGTATGGACAGGAACATCCAAATTATTTGGTGTTAATGGTGCCACTAATCCTACCTCTTCTGTAAATTGGAGCGTGGGCAATGGCACTGGTAGTGCAACCACAAAGCTAGATACAACGTTGGCACGTGCTATATTTTCGAGATATAGTTGGGTCAATAGCACTGCTAATATGATAGTTGATACCGTAAAAGTTTCTGAAACCATTAGTGGGTGTGTGAGTGCTGTTGTACCTAAATTGGTTGAAGTATACGCATTACCTACTTTAACTATGGGAACCAATCAAACGCTATGTTCAGGCGCTACACCTGCAAATTTTAGTTTCACTATTGGTAATTATGCTAACATTAGCAGTATTGGAACTTTTACCATTTCTTATGAATTACGTGCTGGTTCTGCTACTGGAACTGCACTTGGTTCTGGGTCAACTGCCTCCATTACTGGTATAAATAGCAATACGGTAAGTATTAATACCAGCGCTTGGCCAACTCTTACAGCCAATACTACATATTATTTTGTGATTACTAACTTTGGTTCAGAAATCACAACTGCTGGTTCAAACCCAGCCCCAGGTAATTTAACTACCACAGATATTGCTGCTTTGCCAAGAACCTATACCATAACCGTTAACCCTGCTATTACCGCACCAACCATCATCGCTTATTAATAAAACCATGAAAAAATACATTTACTTAATTTTAGCAATGCCCCTCCTATTTGGTGCATTT
>CAMCJW010000261.1 GCA_945875195.1 Chitinophaga pinensis
CGCAAAATTTTCTGAAGGGGAAAGTTTGTATTGCCTCAAATGTTTGCGGGCGAAAGATTTTTCGCCCCTACGCGAAATTACGATAAATTCACAATTTCGCCATTCACGAAATCTATGATATTTGCGGCGGGTTCTTTTGGTAATCCTGGCATACGCATGATTTCGCCGGCTACTGCAACCACAAAGCCTGCACCATTATTTAAAACGAGGTTTTCGATATGGATGTTGAATCCTTCGGCAGCACCTACAAGCGCAGCATTGTCGGTGAAACTGAATTGCGTTTTGGCAATACATACCGGCATTTGATCACCTCCTAATTCTTTGATTTTCTTCAAGGCTGTTTTGGCATTTTTGCCATAAGTTACACTTGCACCTTTATAAACTTTGGTGACAATCTTATTGATTTTTTCCTCAATTGAATCATTCATTTCATAGGTATGAATGATTGGTTTTGATGGATGATTTTCTACAATTTCAACTACCTTTTTCGCCAAAGCTACTGCACCATCACCACCAGCCGAAAAGCCTTCATTGATAGCAAAATGAGCACCTTTTTCTTTGCACCAATTTTCTATGAAACTGATTTCTTCTTCGGTATCAAAACCAAATTTATTTAAGGCAAGTATTACTGTTTGGCCAAATTGTTGCAAGCTTTCTATATGGCGTTCCACATTTTTGATGCCTGCTTTTAGGCCCTCCAAATTAGGCTGTTTAATGAGTTTTTCATCAACCTTGCCATGTAACTTGATAGATTGTGTTGTTGTAACTAAAACACATGCTTTAGGTGCAATTCCTGCCGCTCTACATTTTATATTTAAGAATTTTTCACCGCCTAAATCGCTACCGAAGCCAGCTTCTGTTACTGCGTATTCGCCAAATTGCAAAGCTGCTTTTGTAGCCATAATGCTGTTGCAACCATGTGCAATATTAGCAAATGGTCCGCCATGTATAAATGCTGCTCCGCCTTCTATGGTTTGAACCAAATTTGGGTTCAGGGCATCTTTTAATAAAGTAACAATTGCACCTGCTACGCCTAAATCGCGTAAATAAAATGGTGTGCCATCGTATTGGTAACCTACCAAAATATTTTCAATGCGCTTTCTTAAATCATCCATGGATGTGGCCAAACAGAAGATGGCCATTATTTCACTTGCAGGCGTAATATCGAAACCAGTTTCTGTAGGAATGCCATTGCTTGAACCATTTAAGCCGCTCAACATATACCTCAATGAACGGTCGTTTACATCAAGTACTCTGCGCCATAGAATTTGTTTTAAGCCTTTAGGGTTGTTTTTATTGAAATATTGATAATTGTCTATTAGGGCTGCCAATGTATTATTAGCAGAAGTGATTGCATGAAAATCGCCTGTGAAGTGTAGGTTGATATCTTCCATAGGTAAAACCTGACTATAGCCTCCGCCAGCTGCGCCGCCCTTCATACCAAATACCGGACCTAAGCTTGGTTCACGTAAGGCAACTATGGCTTTTTTGCCTATTTTGTTGAGTCCTTGAGCCAATGCAACAGAGGTAGTTGTTTTTCCTGAACCGCTTTTATTAGGGGTTGTTGCTGTAACCAATATCAAATTACTTTTTGCAATTTTTGCATCGTCTATCACAAAACTAATCTTGGCTTTATATTTACCATATTGCTCAATTTGATCTTCCTCAATACCAATATTGGCTGCTATTTTTTGAATGGCTTGTAATTTTACTTCCCTTGCAATTTCAATGTCCGATTTCATAATTATTTTTATCTAGTTATATTCAAAGTAATGAGGAAAATTCTAGAATTACAAAGCTTATTTAGCCATTAGTTCTGACAATGCCCAGGTAAGTATTGGATGGGAAGCTTTAAATAAGTTTACTTAAGCCTCAAATGGAATAATTTAATAAAAGCTAAACTATGCCTTTAACGATAAAATGGTTTTCTCAATAATATCACAAGCTTGATGTATTTGTTCTTCATTGATAACCAATGGTGGTGCAAAGCGAATGATATCGCCATGAGTTTGCTTTGCCAATAAGCCATTCTCCTTTAATAATTTACAAACATCATAGGCTGTTTTTCCGTTTCCAAAAGGCTTAATGATGATAGCATTGAGCAAGCCTTTGCCTCTAACCAAGGAAACCAATCTAGTTTTCCCCATTAATTGGGTCATTCTTTCTCTAAAAATAATGCCCATAGCTTCTGCATTTTCCGCAAGGCCTTCATCTACCAGTACCTTTAATGATTCCATAGCAACTGCACATGCAAGAGGATTTCCACCATAAGTAGAACCATGTTCACCTGGTTTAATGGTTAACATTACTTCATCATCTGCTAATATTGCTGCCACAGGCATGGTTCCACCAGATAAAGCTTTTCCTAAAATGATTATATCTGGTCTAACTTTTTCGTGATCGCAGGCCAGCATTTTGCCTGTTCTACACAAGCCTGTTTGCACCTCATCTGCAATCATCAATACATTGTATTTGTTGCAAAGTGCCCTTATTCCTTTCAAGTAACCTTCGTCTGGAACCATTACACCTGCCTCACCTTGTATAGGTTCAAACATAAAACCTGCAATATTTGGATTGGCCTTAAATGCTGCTTCGAGTGCTGCTAAATTATTATAGGGTATTAAACTAAAACCAGGCATAAATGGTCCGAACCTATCAAAGCTGCTGGGATCACTACTTGAGCTAATTGCAGCCATTGTTCTGCCCCAGAAATTTCCTTCTGCAAATAAAATATGGGCTTGGTTTTCGGCAATCTTCTTTACATCGTAACCCCATCTGCGGGCTAATTTAATAGCAGTTTCTCCTCCTTCAACACCCGTGTTCATTGGCAATACTTTGTCGTACCCAAAATACTTGGTGATGTATTTTTCATACTCACCTAAAAGGTTGTTGTGAAAAGCCCTGCTGGTTAAGGTTAATTTGGATGCCTGATTGATTAAGGCATTCACAATCCTAGGGTGGCAATGCCCCTGATTAACCGCGCTGTAGGCAGATAAAAAGTCGAGATACTGCTGTCCTTCAACATCCCACAAGTAAACACCTTCTCCGCGTTCTAACACTGCGGCAATGGGGTGGTAATTATGGGCACCATATTGACTTTCCAAATCAATATAGTACTGACTATTCTTTTTATCTGTACTAATCATTTGGCGAAGGTAAGCAAAATAAAATGAGCAAAAAAAAGACGCCCCAATTGTGAAGGAGCGCCTTTTTTATAAGCTTGTACTAATTAGTTTTTGATAATTCGTTTTACAATAACTTTTTCGCCATTGTTTACACGGATAAAATAGATGCCTTGCTCTAGTGTGCGTGTGTCGATTGCTACACTGCCATTGCTACTAGCAGTCATTTTAAGCTTTCCACTAATATCCATCAGCTCTACTGAAATTAATTCATCAGATGTAGATCCATTTATTGAAATTTGGTCAGTAAAAGGATTAGGTGTAATGAAAATCGACAATTCATCATTTTTAACTGTTACAACTTTAGAATAATCAAATTGTCCATCAAAATCTATTTGCTTAAGGCGATAGTAAACAACTTCAGCTTTAACATTTTCATCTGAATATGAATAATTCATTACTTTGTTACTATTTCCTGCACCTTTTACAAAGGCAATATTTTCAAAATCTACTCCATTAATACTACGTTCAACTTCAAATCCTTTGTTGTTTTTTTCGCTTGAAGTTGACCAATTTAGATTGACTATTTCATTTTCTATTTTACCATTAAATGAATTTAGGACTACTGGTAAAGTTGTTGTACCAGGTGTGTAGGAAACACCTCTAAAAATGGTATTGGCAACTGAAGTTGCAATTGTAATTGGCGTTACACTTGAACTAGTATCATTAATTCTAATAATTCTATTTAATGTTGCTTCTGCAGTGGTGGCGAAAATGGTTGGTGGTGTTGTAGTCCAATTAACTGCTAACCCTCTAGCACCTACTGTGCTGCCAACTCCTGTTCCAAATGTATAGGCCAAAGTCCATGTGCTTCCACTTCTTGTCCATTTTTGGATTCCACCACCAGATGCAACTGCTCTATCATCAGCTATATAACAAACAGTTGAATCAAATCTCATAGCAAAACCATAAGGAGACCCTAATGGCATGGCAATATAAATAGTAGCAACATTTCCAGAATTAGTTGGTGCACCATTTCCTAATTTCCAAATTC
>CAMCJW010000262.1 GCA_945875195.1 Chitinophaga pinensis
ACCTTAAAAGCAGTACCCATTTGCTTGAATACCTTTTCAATTTGCAAGGCCAATTCTCTGGATGGCACCAAAATTATAACCTGCACACCCCCTTTATCTGCCTGTAGCAAAGGTAAAATAGGCAATAAAAAAGCCAAGGTTTTGCCAGAGCCAGTAGGTGAAATCAACACCACATCCTTCTCCCCAGAAATGGCCTCCATGGCCGCCTGCTGCATTTCATTGAGTTCGCTGATATTAAAATTCAACAGTATTGGGCTATAATCCATGGTGTGTTTTTGTAAGTGTTTGAACCTACAAAGGTAGGGGAAAAAGTTGATAGTTGGGAGATGGCTTCTGGCTGCTAGCTTCTGGCCTCTAGCTGCTGGCAATATATTATAAATACTTATAAATGTGCGTCATCCTGAGCATGCCGAAGCGTGGTCGCTGAGCCTGTCGAAGCGTGGTCGCTGAGCCTGTCGAAGCGGGATTCGGGTGAGCAGAAATTTTGATTATTAGCTTTCAGCTATTGGCCAATTTTTTAATGAATAGCCCGGCGCATTTATGCCCGGGTTTAAGGTTTAACAAAAATTTTCTTGCAGGCCTTTAGGCCTTTTCTATTTTATTTAGACTATGGTTGAAATTGCATGGCAAGAACCGGTCGCTGAGCCTGTCGAAGCGAGATTCGGGTGAGCAGAAATTTTGATTATTGGCTTATCTTTCAATTCCATTGAAATATGCTTCTACAAGCTCCTCCATTGAATGAACCTCAAAAATAAAATCGAATAAATAATCCTTGGACATTCCAATGCATCAAAAGCAAACAAGCTGTAATTTTAAAAGATTAAAAATAGGTGCAGAAAAGGTGTTCAAAAACAAAACTGTAAGCAGCTAATTGTAAATGAATTTGAAGTAAAAATATGAATACATAATTTCAAAAATATTCAATCAATTTGCGATAATCGCTTTTCAATAGCCCTTCATAATTATTAATTTGTATAATTCAATTTCTTCCATAAATTTGATTTAGCTAATGTGAAGCCCATGAAAAATACAATTACTTTTACCGCATTAATTTGTTTATTCCTAATTATTGGTTGCAAAAAAAAATGTGAACAAAAAGAAGTACTTTACACTGTTTTGGAAAAAACTAAAAAGGAAATTCCTTATACAGGATTTGATACTTTAACATTTGTAAGAACATCAGTTGGTGATACGCATGTTTTTATTGGACAGGGTAAGACTTTGGATTATAAATTTAGTAGAGCTGCTGCAGATTGCAGTAACACAAATAAAGAAGAAAATTACTTTTTTACTTATGTGTCTAAAACTATTTCAAATAAAATAATAGTGGGTTATAATTCCCCAAACTCACTATCCTATCACTACTTGGAGTTTAAAAATCAAAAATTTGAAGGTGACTTGTTTTTTTATACCCCTATACCTTTAATTGATTCATTAAATGTTTTAGGTAAGATTTATTATAATGTACAAGCAATGCCAAATGATGACCCATTAAACTCTCCCTTCGTAGCATTTTTTGATGAGATTGTAGGATGTATAAAAATTAAGTTTATCGATGGGGAAACTTGGGAGCTTTTATCAATTAAAAATTAATTATATGAGAAGGTATACCTCTACTCAGCCCGTATAACACTTCGACGAGCTCAGTGACCGGGAATTGCTAGAAGCTAGTTGCCAGATGCTAGCTGCCAGAAGCCCTACTCCAAAGACGAGCTCAGTGACCGAGAATTGCTAGAAGCTAGTTGCCAGATGCTAGCTGCCAGAAGCCCTACTCCAAAGACGAGCTCAGTGACCGGGAAATAATTGAATATCCTTAAATGAAGAAAAGGTCTGAAGGCCTGAAAAGGATTGAATTCAATCATTTATCCCGAGCCTAAAGGCATCGGGCTATTATTTGATTTTACCTCTCATTTTATTTTAAGCTAGATTACCAAAATAACACCCATCTTCCATTGAATGAAATTTCACCCTGCCAAGGACCGGTCGCTGAGCCTGACAAAGCGTGGTCGCTGAGCCTGTCGAAGTGCGGTCGCTGAGCCTGTCGAAGTGCGGTCGATGAGCCTGTGGAACCGTTGTTCTAGTGAGCAGAAATTTTGATTTGAGGCATTTCGATAAATTGGAGGCAGGATTCAATTTTTGCCAATTTTTACTTAGCTTGCCCGCTGTTAATATTTAAATGATGAGATCGAGCAACAAATACGAAACCATACCTCAAAAACTATTCATTGAAAACCGCAAAAAATTTGTGGCTAAAATGAAATCTCAAAGCATAGCTATTTTTCATTCCAATGAAGAACATCCTTGGAACGGAGATGCCACTCATGCCTTTAAACAAAACTCAGATTTGTTTTGGCTTACTGGCGTGGATCAAGAAGAAACCATTCTGGTATTGTCGCCTGATTGCCCTGTTGTAGAATACCGCGAAGCCTTGTTTATAAAGCGTACCAGCGACATGATGGTGATTTGGAATGGCTATAAATTAACTATGGACGAAGCCACTCAAGTGAGTGGAATTGCCAATGTTTTTTGGTACGATGAGTTTAACATTAAAATGCACTCGGCCATTAATTATGCGCAAAATATCTATTTGAACCTAAACGAAAACGACCGTGCAGTTATTAGCACACCTTACAAAGATTTGCGTTTTGCTAAGGAGTTAAAGGAGCGTTATCCTTTGCACGAATATGAAAGAGCTGCCCCCATTTTACAACGTTTGCGTTCAATCAAATCTGGTGTTGAATTAGATTTGATGCAAGTTGCTGTGAGCATCAGTGAAAAGATGATTCGTAGGGTGGCCAAGTTCGTAAAACCTGGTGTTTGGGAATACGAAATTGAAGCTGAAGTTATACATGAATACCTACGCAATAGGGCGCGCGGACATTCATTCAATCCTATTGTGGCCAGTGGTGCTAACTCTTGCATTTTGCATTATGTTGACAATAACCAGCAGTGTAAAGATGGCGATTTATTGCTATTGGATAGTGGGGCAGATTATGCCAATTATGCCAGTGACATGACCCGCACCTTGCCTGTTAACGGTAAATTTACAGATAGACAAAAGGCGTTGTACAATGCGGTTTTGCGTGTGATGAAAGCGGCCAAGCAATTGTTAAAACCAGGAACTTTGTTAATGGAATACCATGTGCAAGTAGGTGAATTAATGGAAAAAGAATTGGTAGATTTAGGTTTGATTACTTTAACAGATATTAAAAATCAAAATCCGAAATGGCCTGCTTATAAAAAATATTTCATGCATGGCACCAGTCACTTTTTGGGTATAGATGTGCATGATGTAGGAATGCGGTATGAACCTATGCAAGCTGGTATGACTTTTAGTTGCGAACCAGGAATTTATATTGCAGAAGAAGCTATAGGTATTAGGTTAGAGAATGAAATTTTAATTACCGAAAATGGGTGTGCAGATTTAATGGCACATATTCCAATTGAGGCAGATGAAATTGAGGCCTTAATGCGCGCTTAGGTGATAGGAACTTTATTGTTTGATATGGATGGGCTTCTGGTAGATTCGGAGCCCTATTGGAAGCTTGCTGAGAAATCAGTGTTTGGTGCATTGGGTTTGCAATTAGATGATGAACTTTTGCGTCAGGTGATGGGCTTTAGGTTAAATGAAGTTGTGCAACATTGGTATAGGTATCAAGCTTGGCCGAACCCAAATTTTACGCAAACAGAAAACGACATCATGGATTGCATGGAAGCCTATATGCGCAAAGATGCGGTGGCCTTGCCTGGCGTAATGGAATCGCTGGAATATGTAAAGCAAAAAGGTTATGCCTGTGCATTGGCATCCTCCTCAAGTATGCGATTAATAGAGGCGGTGGTAGACAAGCTGAATATTCGCTCCTATTTTGATTTACTGTACTCTGCCGAATATGAAATGTATGGCAAACCACATCCAGGAATATTTATTACTGCTGCAACAAAGCTTGGTTCAGCCCCACAACATTGCTTGGTATTGGAAGATTCTGTAAACGGCGTTATTGCCGCAAAAGCCGCTAGGATGCTATGCGTGGCAGTTCCCGAGCCTGAAAAACAAAACAACCCTAAGTTTTCCATTGCCGATTATCAATTAAAAACATTGGAAGAATTTCCTGGGTTGTTGAAGGGGTTGTAGAGGAGTTTTCTTTGATAATCAGGTATTTTTTAT
>CAMCJW010000263.1 GCA_945875195.1 Chitinophaga pinensis
ATTCCGCGTTTATTGAATCGCACTATTTCTAGGTTTGAGAAGCTATAGAGCGATACAGCAACAACAGCTAAAATAGAAATAGCCGAGAAAAAAAAGTATTTGTTCTTCATTTAACTAGGAGAAATTTTAGAACAATATTAATGAAATAATAAAACATTATTCATCAAATTTTTAAGGATAATAGTGCACTTATTTAAAATGCTGGAAAGTGGGAAAAAAGATAAAAAATCCTATTTTGCCATTCAATGAGAAACCTTTTACTGACCATATTATTATTTGTATCATTATCTGCCATTGGGCAAGATTTTGCTTACCAAAGTACTGCCAATCCTTATTATTGGAAGAATAGAAAGCCTTATGAAGGTTACTGGCAACAAGATGTATATTATCAAATTAGTGCATCGCTCAACGATTCAACCGATGTGGTTGAGGGTAAAGAATTGCTAACCTATACCAATAATTCGGATGATACCTTGAGGTTTTTGTATTTTCATTTATACCAAAATGCTTTCCTAAAAGGTGGCTATTTAGAACAACTGAATTTAGCGAATGGGTTCAAACAGAAATTTGGAAAATATGAGGAGGCGGGCAAAGGCACTGAGATAATTAGTGTGCAGGTTAATAAAATAGATATGAAAACCACCATTGATTATTCTATTATGAAAGTGGAATTAACAACGCCCATTCTGCCCCATTCAAATGAAGTAATTGCTATTCATTTTAAAACCTATTTTGATGCAGGTGGCAACCAACGTAGGCGCATGAAAATGTTTACTGATAATGCCGGTAACAAGCAGTACGATGTGGTGCATTGGTATCCTAGAATTTGTGTGTACGATAGAAAATTTGGTTGGGAAACCGACCAACATTTGGGCAAGGAATTTTATGGAGATTTTGGTGAATTCAATGTGAGTTTAACTTTGCCAAACCATTATATAATGGATGCAACTGGTGAAATACAAAACGAGCTAGAAGTATTGCCAACAGCCTTGCGCGAGAAATTAGATATCAAGAACTTTGCGAAGAAGCCATGGGATGAAAAGGCAAGTGTAATTGTTGAACCAAATGGAAGCACCAAAACTTGGATTTATAGAGCTGTAAACACACATGATTTTGCATGGACCTGCGACCCAACTTATAGAATAGGAGAGGTAGTTTTGAACCTACCCCAAAACCCAAGAGGTAAAGTTAGGTGTATTGCGTTGGTGCAAGAACCACATGCAAGCGGCTGGCAAGATGCAGCATTTTTTAATTCGAAAATCATTGAAACCTACAGCAAAGAATTTGGCACTTATGCCTATCCAAAAATGATATGTGCCGATGCCCGAGATGGCATGGAATACCCCATGCTTACTTTGGATGGTGGCAGTAGTCCGGGTTATTATGGTTTGTTTGCCCATGAAATTGGCCACAACTGGTTTTTTGGAATGGTGGGAAACAATGAAACTTATAGGGCAAGTTTAGATGAGGGTTTCACCCAATTTTTAACGCATTGGAGCATGAGCAGGCTCACCAAAGAAAACAAAAAAGCGAGAACAAAATCTGCTTGGGTTAACAAGTATTACAGACCAATGCCATCATTGGATCAAACCGTTTACCAAGGCTATATTAGAGATGCCATTAACCACAACGACATGCCATTAAACACGCATAGCGACGATTTTAACGGAGCATTAAATCATGGCGGGGGCTACGGAAATGTATATTATAAAACTGCAACCATGTTGTATAATTTGCAATATGTTTTAGGCGAAGAATTGTTTCAAAATGCCATGCAGCATTATTTTAACCAATGGAAAATGGCGCATCCTTATATGGAAGATTTTAGAAACAGCATGATCAATTATACACATGTTGATTTGAACTGGTTTTTTGATCAATGGATGGAAACAACCAAAACCATTGATTATGGCATAAAAAATATGCGCAAAGTAGATAATTCAAAGGTAGAAATTACTTTTGAACGTAAGGGTGAAATGCAGATGCCGCTCGACTTTGAAGTGATAGGGAAAGATTCGTCGGTTCAAAAATACACCTTGCCCAATACCTATTTTCACAAAGACAATTATGGCAACGTTTTACCGCGTTGGTTGGGATGGGGAAGTTTAAATCCTACCCACAAGGTAACCATTAATTATAGCAAAGCCATTCAAGATATTCGGATTGACCCAACGCACAGGTTGGCAGATATCAATGAGCTGAACAATAGTTGGAAATGTCCGGTTTTATTTACGTTTGATCACCAAATAAACAACCCCGCAGATAGGAAACATTACTTGCTCAAAGCCAGACCAGATGTGTGGTACAACAATTATGATGGATTTAAAGTTGGCCTACATGTAAATGGAAATTACATGGGCATTAAGCATGTTTTTAAATTTACAGCTTGGTATAATACCGGTGTAATGAGCAATTACAATGAGGAGGTTTATGCCAAGAGTAGTGAAATTTATCCGGTGCATTATGCATTGAGTTATAAGAACCGTTTTGCCAAGTACACAGATGTATTTGTGCAGAGCAGAATGTTAGACGGATTGTTGATGAACAAGCTTGGAATAGAAAAAACCAGTCACCAAAATACCTATAGAATTTATGCCAAATCTATGCGTAGGGTGCAGTTGTATTATTTGCCGGGCTATCAATTTACCGATACAGAATTGGGTACATTTTTGCCTACTATTTCATCATACGACGAATGGAACAATACGCTGAATTTAGAATGGGAGCGAGGCTTTGCTTATTGGAAAGGTAGTAGCAGATTTACCTTGGGATTAAAAACCAATTTCATTTATTCAGATTATGATTATGCCGCAATCACAGCGCAGTTGGTTCAAACACATCCTATAGCAAAATTTGAATTAAGAAGTAGGGTTTTTGCCACCTATATTACGGGAAGCAATGTGGCACCAGAATCGCAGGTATATTTAGCCGGAGCCAATCCGGAGGAGCAAGCAGAAAGCAAATTCAATAGATCGGCAGGCGTGGTACCTGCAGCCTGGAGCAATTATGGGGAGCTAAGCAACCATTACCAAGTAGGGGGCGGTTTGAACCTAAGAGGCTATGCTGGCTATTTGGTACCGGTGATGGATGGTAGTTCTCAAGCCTATTTATACCGAGGCAATGCAGGCGCATCTGTGAATGTAGAGTTAGATTACGATAAATACATACCATTGCGCGCAGGCAGCTTGAGTAAGTATATTCACTTAGATGCTTACCTATTTTTTGATGCAGGTATACTGGCATCGCGCAATGTAAGTAACATGGATCAAACTCAAATAAAACAAGGCAGCAATCTCAACACAGGCATCATGGCAAGTGGTGGCCACGGTTTGATCCTAACCATTAAAAAGTGGGGAGTGTTGGATGAAATTAAGCCATTGAGCATTAGATTTGATATACCGTTTTATTTGAGCAATGCGCAATTTGCCTCACCGGGTAATATTCAGTTTAGGTGGGTGATGGGGGTTAGTAGGGCGTTTTAGCCATTCCACAGGCTCAGGATGTCGGGTCGCAGGTTTTGTTTGTTGGGGAATTGTTGCGTTTTTACCGGGTAAAAACATGTAGAGACGCGATTTATCGCGTCTAATATGCCGCACCTGAGGGTTATTTTCGAATCAAGTATTCTTCACAAACTTAATAAACCTTGTTGAAACCAAATATTGCTATTTCTACAAAATTGAAATTTGATTAAAAGCATTTAAAAATTTGAATAATTTTGCTAAATTCGTTTAATGAAAATAGTTAGTCAATGAATTTTTCTGCCCATTTAAACGCAAAAAAACATCCCAAGCAAATGGTTTTGGGTTTGAACCGAGCGTTGGTTTGCGCCAATGAGGAAAAGGTTTCGCTTATACTCCCAAATAGCGATACATGCGAAACTACAGTTGCGTATATATCTCAAAAACTCAAATATCGCGCAAGTTTAAAAACAATTAGAGTTTTGTTAGGACATGAATGCAGCAAGCCCACTGAAATTTATAAGCACTTAACCACCAAGGGCTTTGATTAAATTAGGAGTATGTTATACCAACTATTTATGCATGATGAGCGTGAATAAAGGGAGGCTTGTTTTTTAAATTTTTTTAATTAGATTTGATGAAGTAAGCATATAAATTTATCAATAAAAGCTTT
>CAMCJW010000264.1 GCA_945875195.1 Chitinophaga pinensis
CTCAATATTACAGCCAATGCTAAAGCCATTATTTTCGTAAGCCCCTCTGTTTGCAGCCTCCATAATTCCCGGGCCACCGCCAGTAATGATGGCAAAGCCAAGGTTGCTTAATCCAGCGCCAATTTCCCTTGCTTTTTCATAATAAACATGGTCTTCTTTGAACCTAGCACTGCCAAAAACCGTTACACAAGGTCCAAGAAAATGAAGGTGCCTGAACCCATTTATGAATTCGTAAAATACCCTCACAATAAATAATAATTCTCTTCTCCTAGACCTAGGTCCTTCTAAAAAACTGTTTTCACTTTGACCAGATATTTTAGGCTTTGGACTTAAAGCAATTGATTCCATGCAGAATTACAATAAATGGTTTGCTAAGTTTGCTAGTTCGGAGCGTTCACCTTTTTCCAAAGTAATGTGTGCATACAAAGGATTGTCTTGAACGCGATCAATTAAATAAGATAATCCATTGGATTGTGAATCAAGATAAGGTGTATCTATTTGAAAAATATCTCCTGTAAAAACAATTTTTGTATTTTCACCTGCTCTCGTAATAATGGTTTTAACTTCAAGCGGCGTAAGGTTTTGCGCTTCATCTATGATGAAAATAATATTAGATAAACTTCTACCTCTGATATATGCCAATGGAGTAACCATTAATTTTTCTTGGTTCACCATATCGGTAATTTTTTGAAACTCTTTATCAGTTTCTTTCCATTGATTTTGGATCAATTTTAAGTTATCCCAAAGTGGTTCCATGTATGGATTAATCTTTGATTTTGCATCCCCCGGTAAAAATCCGATGTCTCTGTTGTTAAGAGGAATGATTGGCCTTGCTAAATAAATCTGCCTGTAATTGGCTTTTTGCTCCATAGCGGCTGCAAGTGCCAATAAAGTTTTACCGGTGCCAGCAATACCTTGAATGGTTACCAATTTTATTTGTGGGTTCAAAACGGCATGCAAAGCAAATGCTTGTTCTGCATTGCGTGGCTTAATACCAGAGGCACTTACTTTATTAATTTTTTCGAGGCTTTCCGTTTCTGCATTGTAGCAAGTAAGAACCGAATTTGATGCATTTTTTAGGATATAAAAATGATTAGCTAATGGTTTTTTCTTCATGGCTAAATCATAGCTCACAAAACCTCTCGCATACACTTCATCAATAACGGATGACTTAATTTTTTCGAGCACAGTTCTACCAGTATGAAGGGTATCTATGTCTTTAATTTTACCTGTTTCATAGTCCTCAGCTAATATCCCCAAAGATTTTGCCTTTAGTCTTAAGTTAACATCCTTGGTAACCATGATTACAGATCTATCTGGATGTTGTTCTTGAAGAGCTATTGCAGCATTTAAGATGCGATGATCAGCTTTGCGCTCGCCAAAAACTACTTGGGCATCAATACGCGTTCTTTCTGGCATTACCACTTTAAATTGGCCTCGCGTTGGACCATTAATAGGAATCCAATTTGTGAGCGTATATTCTCCAGAAAGTTTGTCCAAATACCTTATAAAGGCTCTTGCTTCAAAGTTTAAGGTATCATTACCCTTTTTAAAATTATCTAACTCTTCAAGAACAGTAATTGGAATAGCAACATCGTGCTCCTCAAAATTTTTAATAGAATTGTTATCGTATAAAATAACTGAAGTGTCTAATACAAATATTTTTCTTAGTTCTTTAGGTTTTGAAATGCGTTTAGCCGTTTTCTTTGCCACTTTTTTGAGTGCTACTTTTTTGCCTACCATGAATTAATTGTTAAGGATAATCAATCGTCCTTGTCGAAGATTGAAAATTAACTTAACAAATAAAAAAATTACTTATTCACACTTGTTAATGGCTTCAATTTTAACAGCTAATTGGTATGCTTATTTCAATGCAACTTTTGATTTTTATACAGGGTTAATTGGTATGGCACTTTTTCTGATTTAGTTACTCACATCTGTTTTTGCTGCCAAATATCTTTCTGCATCTAATGCTGCCATACAGCCACTGCCAGCAGCGGTTACAGCCTGTCTGTATACTTTATCTTGAGCATCACCACAGGCAAATACACCTTCAATATTTGTTTTACTTGTGCCTGGAATAGTTTGTAGGTAGCCAGTTTCATCCATATCCAAATATCCTTTAAAAACATCTGTATTAGGATGGTGACCAATTGCCACAAAGAATCCACTGATGTCTATGGTTCTTAAATCACCATTTTTTCTATTCTTTAAACGGGCACCTATAACTTTGTTTTCGCCCAAGATTTCATCTGTTTCTGTATCAAAAATTACCTCAATGTTTGGGGTATTTAATACACGGTGAACCATTGCTTTTGAAGCCCTAAATTCATCCCTTCGAACAATCATGTATACTTTAGTACAGATTTTTGCAAGATAACTGGCCTCCTCGCAGGCTGTGTCGCCGGCGCCAACAATAGCTACATCTTTTCCCTTGAAGAAAAATCCATCGCATACCGCGCAAGCACTAACTCCCATTCCATTTAACTTTTGTTCGGACGGAATTCCTAACCATTTGGCACTTGCTCCTGTGGCAATAATTACAGTGTCGGCCAAAATTTCATGTGATTCGTCTGCTATAAGTTTAAATGGAGGTTTTCCAGAAAAATCAACACTTGTAATCATTCCGTAACGAACATCGGTTCCAAAACGCTCAGCCTGCTTGCGAAATAACTCCATCATTTCTGGTCCCATGATTCCTTCGGGATAGCCTGGATAGTTTTCTACATCGGTGGTAATCGTTAATTGGCCACCTGGTTGCATACCAGCATACATGATAGGTTTTAAATCTGCCCTAGCGGCATAAATTGCAGCTGTATAACCAGCAGGTCCTGATCCTACAATGAGGCATTCAATATGTTCAACAGTCTTTGTCATAATTTAATTTATTGGTTCAAACCTAATTCAAATAATGGTCCAGTTTTTAACAAGTTATTCAAATTATTGAATACTATCAAACCCGGTTGAATGAATAAGTTTTTGGTAAGTACTATTTTTTTCTAGCCCTATTTCTTTCAACAGCTCTGTTTCTAGGCTTTGTTTTATTGGGGTTTCGTTTTCTTGGCCCGCCTAAATTTTCTTTTTTATTCTTGGCTTTCTTCTCGTGAACAACAGGCCTCGTATCCTTTTTCTTAGCGTTTTTGTTATGGCTTTTTTGAATAGCCTGTGGCAATTCATCCTCCGTAAAAATGGAAGAAATGGGTACTTCTTTTGGAATCCTTTTCCTAGTAACACTCAATTTCATGAGGGCTTCAATGCTCTCTAAATAGGGACTTTCAACCTCATTGAAAAAAGTAATTGCTGTACCTGCCTTGCCAGCTCTACCAGTTCGGCCAATTCTATGTATATAGTCGCCTGCCTCTTTGGGCGTATCAAAATTGATTACATGTGAAACTTCCAAAATGTCGAGACCACGCGCGGCTATATCCGTTGCAATTAAAATTCGGTTCAAACCTTTGTGGAAATTTTCTAAAGTAGCAAACCTCACAACTTGAGATTTGCCTGAATGAATGAGTGATAATTCCTCTCCAAATACTTTTGTAAGTTGGGCAAACAACCTATCTGCCAATTTAATATTTCCAACAAAAACCATCACTTTACTGAATTCTTTTTTGTCGGTTAAAAGGTTCTCAAGCAAGCTTACTTTGGTATAATAATTTGGACCATCATAGGCAAATTGCTTAATTTTATCGATAGGCGTGCCATGCGCAGCTATCTCAATTTTTTGGGCATTGGTGGTAAAAGTTTCTATCAATACTTTCACATCTTCTCCCATGGTTGCCGAGAAAAATATGTTTTGAACCTTAGATGGTAGCAGGTCTAAAATGGTATTCAATTGTGCCCTAAACCCTAAGTCCATCATTTCGTCTACCTCATCAATAATAAAGTGCTTAACCGATTTCAAGCGAAGTATGCCCAACATGGCCAAATCAACTAACCTGCCTGGCGTGGAAACCAACACATCTAAACCAGCAAGAACTGTCTTTTTTTGTGGGTTTATATTGATGCCTCCATAAATACCTGCAACCCGAATGCTCATATAAACGGTGAGTTTTTCAATTTCGGCAACTACCTGACTTACTAGTTCTCTTGTTGGCACAATGATGAGAACGGTTGGGTTTTTATC
>CAMCJW010000265.1 GCA_945875195.1 Chitinophaga pinensis
ATTACTTATTCCTACAGCATATTCAGTTTGGTTAAACTGAGCATATTCGGTTTCAAATTGTTTTACTTTATCTCCCAATACATACCAATAACTGTCATAAAAAGCTTCGAAAGCTTGCATCATTTCCTGTTTAATAGGATCATGCATTAGAGCAAAATTTAAAAAAGGTATTTTCATTTAATTATTAATATAAAATTTCTCTCCTGAATTTGAAATATAACAATTATCTATTTTCTTCATTTTTGACCCATCTTCGTTTATATATCCAATCACTTTTGCTGGATTTCCTTTAACAATCGCAAACGGTGGTATATTTTTGGTGACCAAAGCACCTGCGCCAACTAAAGCATATTTACCTATTATAACTCCTCCCAATATTATTGCACCAGCACCTATAGAGGCAAACTCTTTGATTATTGTTTTTTGAAATTGTTCTGGATATGATTTTGATTTTGGATATTTATCATTTGTAAAAGTTACGTTTGGCCCAACAAAAACATTATTTTCAATTATTATTCCATCCCACAAATAAACACCTGATTTAATTGTAACATTATTTCCTATTAAGACATCATTCTCGATAAAAGTATGACAGTTGATGTTGCAATTGTCACCAATTACCGCCCCAGATAAAACTATAGAGTTTTGCCAAACAAATGTATTTGCCCCAATATTTTTTGTTTGAACTTCTGCTTTTTCGTGTATCATTTAATTTAAACTTTTATAAAAACTTGATAATTTCGAATATAATCCATTTCATTATATATGTGCGATGCAAGCACTAAGCAAATTGAACCAGAAGAGAAATTAAGTTCTGATGCCCAAATACCTGGGGGAATATGCAAACCCATATAGGGTCTATTTAAGAACACTGTTCTTTTCGATTTCCCATCATCAAGAAGGATTTCAAAAGAACCACTTACAGCCACTAAGAATTGATGACATTCCTTATGCGCATGTGCACCGCGGGATTCCCCTCCGGGAATATCATACAAATAAAATACTCTTTTAACCTCAAAAGGTATTTCTATATTATTATGAATAGGTGTAATATTTCCTGCTCTGTTCTCAATTTTGGGTAATTGAAGTAAATTGCAGTCGAAAACGGTAATAGGTTTAAACATTTCTTAAATTGTTAAAATCATTAAAATCCCTAATATATTCGTTCTCATCATAATCTTTATCAGCAAGAACAAGTGCTAAAGAATTCGTGGAAAAATTCTCCATACTTCTCCAGTACATCTTAGGAACATAAAGTCCATAATAAGAGCGATTGAGTGTGAATCTGAATTCTTGTTTTCCATTGTTTAAAACAACATCAAAACTTCCACTTAAGGCAACAATAAACTCCTGCAAAGAGTGGTAAGCATGCCCCCCTCTACTTTCACCACCAGGCACATCATAAATCCAATAAGTTCTTTTAATTTTAAAAGGAATATTTTTTTCCTCTTCAATAAAAGAGAGGTTTCCTCTGGGATCTAAAAACTTTGGTAAATCAACAATTTTTGGTATATTCATATTATTTATTCCAAATTCCTACAGCGTATCCCTTTAGTACTTTTTCGTACTGGTATTTAAACAAAATGGCGCTCAAACTTGCAAAAATAATTGCAGGTAAAATCAAACTATTTAAACCAAAGCCTAAATAATTAAATAACAAAACCATGGGTATAAATAAAATGGCGCTGATGCTTAGTGTAAAAAATTGTAACCTGATTTTTCCTATTCCGTTTAAGAATAGGGTGTAGGCAGCAGTCAAGGTTTCTGCAATTCCCTGAAAGCCCATTAAAACTATTAAATAAAATGCAGGCATTACAGAGCCTCCAACCCAAATATTGAAAAAAACTCTATAACCAATAATTAAAGCTAAGGTAAATAGAATTGTTCCGAACCAAATCCAAGTAATGAGCCTCATTGTTTTTCTTATCCAAGTAAAATCTTGTTTGGTATAAGCTTCTGTAAATGCCGCCAAAAATGGGGTAAGAACCATCATAAAAACCATTGAAACCAGGGCCATGTATCTTTTGGCTAAATTAAATTCAGTAACATCTCCTGGTCCAAATAATTGCACCACAATAAACAAAGATGATTGGGTAGTAACCATGTATAAAATTTGGTTGAGAAAAAACCAACCACCTAGGTTCAATAATGGTAAACTCTTTTTTAAGCTAATGTATTTAAATTGAGGTCTAAACTCTTTTAGTTTAGTTGCAAACAATATAAAACTTGCAAATAGCAGAACAATTGCATTTTGACTGCCATAAATAAGACAAAGTAAAAATAAAGAACTGTCTGAGTAATTAATTAAATAGTAAATTCCTGATAAACCCAATAATTGTGTTACAATTCCAATAATATCATTCAATGCATAAAGTTGCATTGCTTGCAAAATAGAAGACAATGTTTTCATGCTGAAACCCATACAAAAGAAAAAGAAAACGGTAGAAACAATCTTAAATAATTCTGAGTTAGGTATGCTATTGGTATTTAAAATATTGTTCCAAGATACATTGTTTGCAAAAAGCAAAAATCCAATGAACATCATTCCAGCAATTATTGAAATGAGGGCATAGGATGAACTGATATAAATTTTAGATGTCTCTTTGTCGTTCTTTGCTAATGCTTCAGCTAGTTTATTTCTTAAGCCATTTCCTAATCCTACATCAAAATAAGAAAACCAAGCTACAATTGAAGACAAGGTTAGCCAGATACCATATTCTACTTTACCAATAAATCCTAGCGTTAAAGGCACCATGATAAAACTAATAACAAGTGTAATGGCCATGCTGATAAAAGCAACTACAACATTTTTACTTGCTCTTGCCGACCTTTCGTTGGATAAATTAAGCTTTGATAGAACTAATTTTTTGAGGCTGCTAATCATTTGCGAAATTACTATTGATACAGTAACTTTTAATTAAGTTTAAAAAGAGTATCATTAAGGATGGTAGAAAATTTATTAGCCGAAACATAATTTAAATGGTCAGAATTCATAAAAGACGAATTAGGGAATCTATGGTCGTTTAAATAATCTAAATATATTAGGTTCTTGTATTTCAACTTAAAACCACCCATTATATTTTTATTTTTCTCCAATATTTTTGGATCAATAATTTTGGTAAGTAATGGACTAACGGGCATTTGAACAAAAACGATTCTTAAATTTTTTTTATTCAAATTTTCAATAAATGATTCAAATAGTTTGATGTTATTGTTCAAATCATTTTCATGCATATAATTTCTGCGCAAATGAAGGTACCTCTTTATTGCAAATTCTTTTGTAGGCAATGACTCCCTAATTTCGTTTCGACCCCATCCCCTATTATCGAAATATGAATTGTATTCTTCTTTGGTGTTTATGTGCAATAAAATATCTTTAGGTTTATAATTATAAAGAAGGAACTTTTCGTAAAAATGTAATTCTTTTGATTGTGGGTTTATTTTAAAGGTATGAGAATAATAGGTATTTCTCCATGATTCAGGTCCATTATCCAAATTGTATTCAAAAGAAAAGAAGTTAACTTCACATACAATAACTTTAAGCTTTGGTAGTTTATCTATATATTTCTCTAGGAGCTTAAAATCATAATAACTTGATTGAGAATTATTGGCTAAATTAATGGCAAAATAATCTAAGTAACTTGGATTAATTCCGGCGAAGGTTTTAGACGTTCCTAATACAACGAGCTCCGTTGAATCTAAATTTTTTTCAATTAGGTCTCTTTTTACTGTAAAGCTAGTTGTAATAGTTGTTAATAACATTTCATACAAGAATACAAATGCTATTAAAGGGATAAAGAAAACAGCAAGCCTGATTAAAAATGAACGCATTAAATAATTCTAAAATTGAAAATAAATAAATTGCTGTTCTTTTCCGC
Source organism: Chitinophaga pinensis (assembly GCA_945875195.1). Lineage (GTDB taxonomy): Bacteria > Bacteroidota > Bacteroidia > UKL13-3 > UKL13-3 > B1. The sequence goes on from CAMCJW010000265.1 coordinate 3,879, forward strand.
TATACCAATAAAGCGAAAAAATAATTAAATAATACAACGAAAATCTTAATACAACATGCCACTTTAAACCTAGGTTAGCCAATGCATAGGGATTTTCTCTACCAAGCCATTCAATTGCCATGAAAATAAAAATCAACCCAAAGGTTTGGATAGCCATAAATCTCTCATTAAAAACAGGGATAGAGAAAAATGATTTTGAAAAAATTCCTGAGATGTAATTAAAAGCATGCGTTA
>CAMCJW010000266.1 GCA_945875195.1 Chitinophaga pinensis
ACCTAATTTCATAGGTAAATACAATTTTCTTACTTTCTTTTGATCCTAATTTCAGTTTCCAATTTAAAAATCCTGTAGTTTCATCCAAACTTGCGCCTTCTGCGTCTAGCAAAGTTACTTTGATGTCATTTGGATTTTGCGAAACTGGAATTTGGTCTTCTAGATTGATGTCCACCGCAATGTTTTTGGTGTTTCTAACCACAATTTCTATTGAACGTGTTTCAACTTTTTCGTTTTCCAGGTTTTTAATTTTGGTTTTATCTTTCACTTTTTTGCGTGTTACAACCATGCTTTTGTCCTTGCCTAAATTGAGGTCTAAGGTGTCATTGGTTGATTGATTGCTTAAATAGGTTTCGCCAACATAACCTCCATCAAAGTAAATGCGAGCAGCTCCAGGTATAATGTTTAGTTCTTCCCATCCTGTAACTCTTCCCATTAAAAATGCATCTGCACAAATTTTTGGAACCGATGCAAAGGCCAATACCATTGGTATGTTTTGCTCTTTAATCATAACTTTATGCATCTTGCCATCGCTGCCAATTTCATATTTAAGTTTTATTTCATATTCTGTTCTAATTAAGTTCTCAGTGATGTTAATATACTCGCTCAAACTTTTTTGCTCTGCATAATCTTGGTCTTCCCTCGCATCATCTGTTTGAGGGGCGCTAGCAGTTCTAACAGATTCTTTCGACAATGCCATTGATGAGTTTTGTGAACGTACTTGCTTTAATCTTTTGTATTCTTGAAAGCCCAAATACCAAGTTGCCAAGCTAGGTTTAATGTTTCTTTCCATTGGATTACTGGTGCTTAAAGTTAAGGCTGCTTGATTCCAATTTAAACCAGAGTTTTGACTAACATGTGCAAAATATTTTAGTTGAATCTGGTTGGTGGCAGAACTTGCAATGAGGTCGTAATTGGGCACCCAACTGGCAGTTTGTATAAAGTAATTAAAATTGATTTGAGCCAAACCTGCTTGTTCTGCATAAACTGTAACTATCACTTGGTTGATAGGTATAGCCGCAAGACCGTCTTCATTGTAATTGCCATTTTGCAATAGCTCTAAATCTTGGTGCCTTTGGTTCAAACGGTCTCTTTCTTTATTGAATTTATTTTTTAGTCTGCCCCATTTTAATTCTTGTTCTAATATTTCATTGAGCTTTTCGCGCGTAAAGGCCATGCTTTCCTTTAACAGTGGAAGCGAATCTTTGGGCGATTCACCGCGAATGAGGCGGTTGTTTAATAGCATCTTTTTTTCTTGTGCCAATACGCTTAAATGGTTTTCTACCCCTTGCAAATTATAGGTATTCTCTTCCAAAGAATCGAGTACCAGCGCAATGGCTTTCGCATATTGATGCACAACTGACTTTCTTTCTTTGTACCTCACTTGGTTGTTTACCTCCATTAAAGTGCCGCCTTTGCTGCTTGCTTGAAGCGTTTGAGCGACAATGTTTGCTGAGATATTCTCATAAATAAATTCATTATTGCCAGCAAGCAAGTTCACCTGGTCTGTATAATACAAATGCGCACCTTGTAAGTAAACAGTTACTTTATTCACTTTTACAGTTTCTGGCTTGTTGCCAAATGCATGTTGAAATACTAGGGTAAATAACAGCATTAATTTGATTTGAATTTTCATGTTTTTTTGGATTTAGTTTGTTTTCTATTCCATGGATGCAGACAATTGTGACTTTCCATAAATAATTTCGAAAAAAAAATCATATTTGTTGCAAATGCCTGTTGCACTTAAAGAAATGAGCGATGAAGAATTGCAAGTTTATTACCAAACAAAGGGTAATAAGTTAGCAGTTGGGGAGCTTTTTAAGCGCCATTCTTTGTTGTGCTTTACGGTTTGTAACAAGTATTTAAAAAATGAAGATGCCGCGCATGATGCGGTGATGCAAATTTTTGAAAACCTTTTCCAAGATTTAAACAAACACCAAATTCAAAATTTCAGGTCGTGGTTACACAGCGTTGCCCGAAATCATTGCCTCATGATTCATAGAAAACCTGATCTTTTTTTACATATCACCAATCCAGATGAAGAAAGTGAAGATGATTTTATGGAAAAGAAGATGTTGTTGCATCAAGAGGATAACAAAGAAGATTTGGAAGCAAAATTAATTGCTATGGAAAAGGCTTTAGCCGGTTTGAACCAAAAACAACAAGAATGCATTCGCTTGTTTTATTTGAACCAATTGAGCTATGAGCAAGTAAGTTTGCAAACGGGTTATGAATTAAATGAAGTAAAGAGTGCTATCCAAAATGGAAAAAGAAATATAAAAATTAACTTAAGCGAAAATGGAATTACTTATTTATTAATTTGCTTGTTATGGATTCAACAAAGTGCATAGATAACCAACATTGGGAGGCATACTCTCAAAATAAACTCACGAGTAAAGACTTGGAGTTGTTGCATTCGCATGTACTTACTTGTGAAATTTGTGCCGATATCAAGGAGGGGATTGATTTAATGCAAACTCCTGCATATTTGGTTCAAACCGTAAAAGAAATAAATGCAGCAATTGACACTAAAGTTACTACTAAAAAAAGTAGGATAATACCATTGTTTTATTGGGCAGCTGCTGCTTCACTTGTTTTGGTGAGTACTTTATTTATGCTTCGACAAGCTCAGCACGAGTCGCTTCGACAAGCTCAGCACGAGTCGCTTCGACAAACTGAGCCTGGTGTGTTGCAACAAGCTCAAACATTAGCGCCTCAGGAATCACAAGAAACAGTTGCTTCGCCACAATTACTATCTCAACAAAAGGGTAAGGACTCAGCCATTAAAAATTTGTTGGCAGATGATTCATACAAACCCAAAGTACGTGGTAAAAGGAATGCAAACGTAGAAATGGCAACGGTTATAGACCATACCAAAATGGTGATGGATGATGCCAAACCGCCGCAGCCAATGATTGTGGAAAGTGAGACAAAGCATTTAAGTGATGAAAAGGTAAGGGAGGATATAGCCAAAGTTTTTGAGCAAAAAGTTGAGCCAAAAGTGGAACAAGAAGTTGAGCTAAAAGAAGCAATGGCGGTGGTGAGCTCAAAGGAAAGTTCAAGCAAAAAACGTGGCAAGGCTATTTATCCGTCAAATTATTCAAATAATGCTATTAATATAGATAACAGCAATGTTGGTAACACTACAGAAATTGATTTGCGGAAAGATTCTTCTCTATTACAAATGGCACAATTGCAGGTAAAGAATTTGCAATTAGATTCTGCGCGCCAAACCTTAACTCCCTTGCTGGCAAATGGCCCGCTTCAGGAAGAAGCTTATTGGCTTTTGGCAGAAATCTATCAAAAACAAGGTAAAACAAAAGAGTATAAAACTACCTTGGAAAAAGTAATAGCGCTTGATGGTAAGTACAAGAAAGAGGCAGTGGTTCGACAGGCTCACCATGACGATTAGTGGTTCGACAGGCTCACGATGGCTTCGACAAGCTCACCATGACGCAGCAATTAAAACAAGCGAAGCTAACAACAGCGTCATGGTGAACTTGTCGAACGCGTCATGGTGAGCTTGTCGAACTAAAGTTCTATCAACAAAGTATTCTTCTCAACAACTTGCTTGGGTTCAACCGCAATTCTTTTTACTATACCTTCACCATCTGCCTTGATAATATTTTCCATTTTCATGGCTTCTAACACAAGCAAAGCATCACCTTTCTTCACTTGGTCTCCAACTTTTGCCATAATTCTGAGCACCAAACCAGGCATTGGAGCCTTGATATTATTGTTTTTGGTAGTCATTAGTTTATCCATGCCTAGCTGACTCAAAAGTGCGTCGTATTTGTCTTTGATGGCAATTTCTTGTTTGATTCCATTTACTAAAATACGCATGGTTTTGCCATTTTCCGACTTTTCTAAAAGTTCAATATTGTAACTTTTGTGGTTTATGATTACATGGTATTTGTTTGGCGCAAGCTTTACTGTATCTGCATTTACAGGCTTTCCATCCAAAATTGCATTGCCAGAAATTAGGTCGAAAATAAATTCCTGCTCGTTTACTTTTATATTTAACATATAAATTCGTTTTATTGCACCCGATTCAAAATTATGAGAAACTACTTAATTGGCCTTTCAT
>CAMCJW010000267.1 GCA_945875195.1 Chitinophaga pinensis
CTTATTTGGTTCAAATTGACATTTTCCAATATATTTTTTCTGGGACTTAAGTGGTCGTTGATAAAATATTGTAGCGTGCTTAATTTGCCAATACAATGTCTGCTTAAAATGCTTCAATTTAATTATTTTCTCTGGGACTGGAAGCTTAAGAATTTCTTCATACTCTTTTTTACTACCTGTGAGTTGCGGATAAAATTCTTTTTGCTTTCTCCAAATTAAATCAAATTCACTTTCATACATATCCCTACCAACATACCTTCCATTTTCATTTCGAATACCTCTACTATTAGTGAAAACAAATTCACCATTATTATTTAGAGCTCTTTCATCATAAGGTTCATTTATATTATGCCAAAGACCTTGATCAAATAAATCTTTGGCCTTAATATGCATTTTATAAAAATACTCTCCAATTGTACGAGAATTTGAAGCCTCCATAAAAGTCTGTAATTGAGCAATTCCAGCAGAAACTTTTCCATCTTCATCATCAGGTTTAGATAATGTCTTACTATTACTTTTAAAACCTCTGTGTTTATTAATTAAAAGTAATATCCTTCCAATTTCCTGCTCAGGAATTTTCTGGTCAATTGCTAATGCCCTTAATTCATATAAATCTTGAGATTGATAAGTATCTTTTATTTTATTTAATCCCTTGAAATCTGGTAACATTCCAATAGATTCCAGTAATTTTCTCAGGTTCTTTCTTCGTAATTTATACCTAGCAAGTAAACGATTAGCACCTCGATAACCTCTTCGTTCCATATTTTTTGTAGATTCAATTCCATTTTTATCTACGTTCGTACCAATAGGAAAAATAATTACCCCCCTGTCTACAATTATATTGTTTTCAAGTAAAACCCATCCAATTGAGTTGGTTCCAATATCTAATCCGATAATGTGTTTCATTTTTTATTAATTAATAATTAGAATAATATTTTTTAATTTATAACTATGTTTTATATTTGAATTTGAAAGCTTATCACAATAAGGATTATTCCTTAGGCATTATAAGCCTGCCCTACAGTTCGGCTGAGGGCTTTTTCTTTTTCAAGAATCATACCATTCTAAAAATAATGACGATTTTAAACATTTAAGGCGGGGCAACTCGCCTTTTTCTTTATCAAAATTTTCGTAATTGGGTAAATTCATAAGGCCTACTTATTTGGGTAATTGCTAATTCAAATATAACATTTTCAATAAAAAAACAAAATGTAATGATGTATATAGAATTATCTTATAAGTATGATAGGTATTCTAAACCCCAGTATTTTAACAAATCATATTCTGTTAAAAAATTCTAAATCCCATCTACATCAATCAGCTCTATCGTTTTCTTTATCTTCTTCTGTATAACCTTAAAATGCGCTTGATCTGCCATGGTTACAAATGAAATGGCTTCGCCTGGGTTTTCGGCCCTGCCGGTTCTGCCTACTCTGTGTATATAATCTTTGGGCGAACGTGGCAATTCATAGTTGATTACGTAAGGCAAAAATTGAATGTCGATGCCACGGGCCAGTAAATCTGTGGCCACTAAAATCCTTAATTTACCCGTCTTAAATTTGCCAAGCGCTTCGGTTCTGGCGCCCTGACTTTTCTGACTGTGAATAGACATGGCATCAAAGCCGTTTTTTAGGAGCTTGTCGGTTACATTGTCAACTTGATATACAGTAGAAGTAAATACCAAAACCTGCTTCATCTCATGTTGTTTAATGAGGTAACGCAACAATGGTCCTTTTTTTTCCTCTCTCACAAAATAGGCTTTGTGATGGATGATATCCAAATTTTCAACAGGCTCCAACACTTTTAAAACTATTGGATCAAACAGTAAACCCTGTTGTATGAGTGCCACATTTTCGCTCAAGGTGGCAGAAAATAATAGCGTTTGTTTTCTCTTTGGCAATAATTTCAATACCCGATCCACTTCATCTTTAAATCCAAGGTTCAACATCTTATCTGCCTCATCCAAAACCAAAGTTTCAATTTCATTTAAATGAACCGCATTGCTGGCAATTAATTCAAGCAACCTACCAGGAGTAGCAATCAATACTTGAACGCCCTGCAAAGCCATCATTTGCGGGTTAATAGATACACCCCCGTATATGGCTAAACTCTTCACAGCTTTTGGTTCGAACCGACCCATTTCATGAAATACCCCTTGAACTTGAACCGCCAGCTCTCTGGTAGGCACCAATACCAACACATCTACATGTCTATTCTTTGCAGGCTTACCGCTCCTCATCATCAAAATAGGCAAAACATAACTCGCAGTTTTGCCACTTCCTGTTTTGGCAATGCCCAAAATATCTTTGCCAGCCAAGATTGCGGGTATAGCCTGCTCTTGTATGGTGGTTGGCCTCACAATTTCTAGCCCTGCCAAAGCCTTCACCAAACTTGCAGATAAACCCAAAGTTGAAAAATCAGTCATATGGAGGCGAAGGTACGTGATTTTTAGTCTTTGGTCATTAGTCGTTTGTCTTTGGTACTTCAGGCTGGGGTACTTCAAGTCCTAGCGCATCATACGTATACCTGCAACTTCTTCAAACTTGCGACTTGCAACCAATTCCCCTACCTTCGCAGCAAAATATGCCAAAAACTGTTGCATTTTATACGCTAGGCTGCAAGCTTAATTTCTCCGAAACTTCCACTATCGGCAGGAGTTTGAGCGAACATGGGTATCAAAAAGTTGATTTCCATGAAGGGGCAGACGTGTATGTAATTAATACCTGTTCTGTTACAGATAATGCAGATAAAAAATGTCGCAAAATTGTTAAAGAAGCTTTACGCCACAATGAAAATGCATTTGTGTCAATCATTGGTTGTTATGCGCAACTAAAGCCACAAGAAATTGCCCAAATTCCGGGTGTTGATTTGGTGCTAGGAGCTGCCGAAAAATTCAATATCAACGACTATATTGGCGATGGTTTGAAGAAGGAAAAAGCAGAAATAAAAGAAGGTAAAATTAAAGAGGTTTTAGATTACCATTCTTCCTATTCCATTGGCGATAGAACAAGAACATTTTTAAAAGTGCAAGATGGCTGCGATTATTTTTGCTCCTTTTGTACCATTCCACTTGCCAGGGGAAAAAGCAGAAGCGATACCATAGAAAATGTGGTAAAACAAGCCCAAGAAATTGTTTCCCAAGGCATCAAAGAAATTGTGCTAACAGGCGTAAATACTGGCGAATTTGGTTTAGAAAGAACAGAAGGTGCTACAGAAAATTTCTATCAATTGTTGCAAGCTTTAGAACAAGTAAATGGCTTAGAAAGATTGCGCGTGAGCAGCATTGAACCTAATTTATTGAGCAACGAAATTATAGAACTTGCTGCAAAAAGTAAAGTAATAGTTCCTCATTTTCATATACCACTGCAATCTGGTTCTGATGAGTTATTAAAAAGCATGCGCCGCAAATACCTCACCAATTTATATACTTCGAGAGTAGAAAAAATTAAATCCTTAATGCCTCATGCTTGCATTGGCGTAGATGTAATTATTGGCTATCCAGGCGAAACAGATGCGCATTTTTTAGAGACCTACAATTACCTCAATGAGCTAGACATATCGTATTTACATGTGTTTACCTATAGCGAACGCGTGAATACCACTGCTTATAAATTGCCAGGCAAGGTGCCAATGCGCGTAAGAAATGAGCGTAGTAAAATGCTTCATATTTTATCTGATAAAAAGAGAAGATTTTTTTATGAGCAAAACCTAGGCAAAACTTTTCCTGTTTTATGGGAAGCAGAAAATAATGCCGATACCATGTATGGTTTTACTTCCAATTATATCAAGGTAAAAACGGCTTACGACCCATCTTTGGTCAATGAAATTTTTGAGCTACAATTAAATCAAATTGATGAGGAAATGGTGGTGAAAGGTAAAATGTTTTTGTTAACTGTTTGAACCTAAAAAAATAGGAATATGGCGCCAGAAATAATTGCTGTTATTCTATGTGGGGGCGAAAGTAAACGCATGGGGAAACCCAAAGCTAGCTTGCATTACCACCAATTACCGCAATACAAACACTTACTAAATATTTGTAACAACGTAGGTTTAAGTGCCTA
>CAMCJW010000268.1 GCA_945875195.1 Chitinophaga pinensis
GACAAAGAAACGGGTGAACCCATCATCTTTAACAATGTTATTATCAAGGAATTGATGCTAGGTAAAACCACCGATGCCAATGGCTTTTATACCATTTCAAAAGTTAAGCCGGGAGCTTATACCCTTTTGTGCTTCAGCCTAGGTTATGATACCAGTTATGCTAAAATTTCTGTTGGTGAGGGCAGAATTGTTACACAAAACCTATACCTAAAACCAAAAAAGTTTGAACTCAATACCGTTGAAATTAAGGCTGATAAACAAAAGGTTAAAGAAAATGTAACCATTTCAACCAATACCATCACCCAAAAAGAACTCAAGCAATTACCCACTTTTGGCGGTGAACCAGATTTGGTGCAATACCTACAAGTACTGCCAGGCGTAAATTTTAGTGGCGATCAAGGTGGGCAATTATATATTAGAGGCGGTCCTCCGGTTATGAATAAAGTGATGCTAGATGGCATGATCATTTACAACCCTTTTCACAGTATTGGCCTTTTTTCTGTTTTTGATGCCGATATTATTCGCAGTGCAGATGTAAGTTCAGGTGGATTTAATGCGCAATATGGCGGTAGAATTAGCGGAGTAATTGATGTAAATACCAGAGAAGGCGATAAAAAAAGATTCTCAGGAAAAGTGGCTGCAAACCCAATGACTGCTAAAATTTTATTGGAAGGTCCATTAAGGAAATTTACTGAAGATGAAGGAAGCTCGTCTTATGTGCTTTCTTATAAAACCTCCTATATGGATAAAACCTCAAGGTATTTTTATACTTATGCCGACCCCGTAAATGGGCTACCCTATTCATTCAATGATTTTTATGGTAAAATATCCAATATATCTGGAAATGGCAGTAGGTTAAATGTTTTTGGCTTTCATTTCGATGATAAAGTAGATTACCCAAGCAATAAATACAATTGGAAATCGAATGGTGCAGGCGGAAATTTATTAATCATTCCTGATGGTTCAAACACTTTGATAGGATTGAACATGGGCTATTCAAATTACAAAACCAATCAAATAAGTTCCGATAACTTGCCAAGAGAGAGCAGCATCAACAGTTTCAATGCTGCCATAAATTTTACGAATTTTATCGGGAAAGACGATGTTAAATATGGCTTCGAAGCAATAGGATTTTCAACCAACTTTAATTATGTGAATGGGGTTGGCAGAAAATTATCTCAAAGCGATTATTCATCAGAGATTCACGGATTTTTAAAATATAGAAAAGTTTATAAACGTTTTGTGATTGAGCCTGGGATCAGGGCTATTTATTATTCTTCTTTAACCGAAGGTAGTTTTGAACCTAGGTTAGGCGCCAAATACAATGTTACCAGTAATGTAAGATTAAAATTTGCTGCAGGAACTTATTCCCAAAATTTAATGGCCGCAGTGAGCGATCAAGATGTGGTAAATTTATTCTATGGATTTTTATCTAGTCCAAATAAGGTAAACAGCGATATTCGCAGGCAAAAAGCGCAACACCTCATAGTTGGTCTTGAGGTAGATTTGGGTCGCGATATTGAATTAAACTTTGAAGGCTTCATCAAAAACTTTAGTCAAATTACCAATATAAACAGAGATAAAGTTTACGATGATGATGCCCAACATTTGAATATACCATATTATTTAAAAGGAGACGTTATCAAAGAAACAGGCAAAGCTTATGGAGCTGATGCCAGGTTAAAATACGAACATAAAAACATGTATGTTTGGGCGGTATATTCCTTAACATTTGTAACTCGCAATGATGGCAGAAGAGATTATACGCCACATTTCGACAGAAGGCATAATATCAATTTGGTTTTCACTTACACATTTGGTGATTTAAAAAGTTGGAGCTTTAATTCTAGGTGGAATTTTGGATCAGGATTTCCATTTAGCCAAACGCAAGGTTTCTATGAAAACCTTAATTTTAATGGAGGTGTAGGCTCAAACACGCAAAATCAAAATGGACAATTAGGGATATTCTATACTGATATAAATACTGGCAGACTTCCTTATTTCCATAGGTTAGATGCTTCTATTTCAAAGAAATTTTACATCAAGAAACACCAAACAATGAGTGTTATTTTTTCTGCAACCAATGTGTATAACAGAGACAATATCTTCTTGTTTGATCGTTTAAATTATACCAGAATAAACCAGTTGCCAATTATGCCAACCTTGGGTTTTAATTATACTTTCTAAAACAGCTTTTTGGTTCGAACCAAATAACAATTTTCTATTTTCTATTTATTATTGCCCATTTGAGTTTACCATTTTGGTATAAACTAAAATAAATAATAATACCCATGATTGTTCCAATTATTGAACCAACTGTAATATCCATAAAAAAATGTTGTAGTAAATATACTCTGGTAAATGCCACAAAAAAGGCAAGAAACAAAAATACCAGCTTTGTAATATTTTGCTCAACATACAAAGACAATACACAAAAGAAGGCAAAAGCGGAAGTGGTGTGACCAGAAGGAAAACTGTTTGCTAAATTTCTTTCCGAATTTTCAGGTAGGTAATAGCCCTGTAAATTTAAGTTATTGATGTGCCACAATGGTCTGTGAAAATCTGCAAAAATTGTATGCTTTAGGCCTTGGGTAATTCCAGAACTAATTAAGTAAGCTAACAGCATGGCCACGGCAAGCTCTGGCCTAAAATAATATACAATGAAGCACATCAAAACAATTAGGGTGCCATCTCCTAGAAGGGTGCCAAACAAGCACAATTGATCTAGCCAAGGTTGGTGCCATAAATTGACTATTTGCGATAATTCCAATTGAGTATATATTCCCTGAAAAACAAGTAGCATAATGATTAGAATTACCTGCCCAATTGGGAATAAAAATGAATTTACTTTCACGTTCAAAAATAAAAAAAAATGCAAACCTTTTTTGTGGTTTGCATTTTTTAGTTAAACTAATTGCATTTATAAAATTTTAATTTGGGCTGATCCGAAGTTCTATCTGGTGTATCTTTTCGCTTAACCGTACATTCAATATTTGTTGGCACAAAATTGGCACCAAAACCAAAGAAATCTTTAGGTATCAAAGGCAAGAAAAACTTACCAGTTAAATTGTCTTTTTCCATTTCTAATTTAGGGTTGGTTCCAACCAAAAAGAATGGAGAAGGTTGGTAAACTACTTCAGTGCCACTAACAGTATCTAAGCCAGTGCATTTAATCCACAAATAGGCATCGCCACTGGCCAAGTTTTTCATAGCAACATTTGTATCAATAGCATTGTCGTAATAAATGGTAACAATTTCTTGAGGTAAAATGGTAGCCGGCACTTGGTAAATATAACCTCTTGTTAATTTAGGTGGGGTAATTGAAATTTTTAAATCTTCCGTTTTTAAATCTGGATCACCATATCCACCTCCATCTTTAGGTTTTACCAAAAAGGAAATTCCTTTGCTATACACATCAGAGGCCGTTACTTCGTAAAACTCTGTAGGCGTCATTTCAAAATACCAAACTTTAGGCCCTTTGTCCGAATCCTTGGTCATTTTTAAAGCCTCATTTGAATTCTTCCATGCTTTATCTCCCGTTCCATTTTCTTTACCACTGCCTGCAGGCATTTCCTTAGGGCTCCAAGTCCAGATATAAAAAGGCCCTGCTAAATCTTTGCAAGAAGTATTGGTTGTTTTGTCCAAGTCAACATAAATCCTAACAGGTTGAGTTACATCTGGTGTTTCTGGCAACACCCATGCAGCCTGACCAAAAGAAAAGGTACTTACTACGCTTAATGCCAAACTATATATTAATTTTTTCATGCTACTTACTTTCTTTTAAATTCTAATACATAACTCATTATCAAATTGTCTTTAGCTTTGCAGTTTAAAACAACCTCTTTAGACAAGCGAAGATTATCTTGAGGTCGAATTGGCCCATTTAATTTCAAGGTAAACTCAGCTGCGGCATCTGGCATAAATACAATCTTAGCAGGATAGGCAGGGTTATCAAAATGCCATTTTCCTGAAGGGCCGCCAAAGAAATTAAATTTTAAACCAACCGTATCTACACTGTAAGTAGAGTCGCTAAAACTA
>CAMCJW010000269.1 GCA_945875195.1 Chitinophaga pinensis
AGGAACAAGTCCTTTAAAGGTTTCAAAACATTTTATTGCTTCATTTTTCTTCCCTAGCTGACTGTATGCTTCGCCGAGGTAGTAATGAAATTCGGGGTTCATTGGTTGAATGCGAGTCAATGTTTCAAAACGTGCAGCGGCTTTATCTACCTGCCCACTTCTCATTGACAACATTCCCAATGTATAATTGGCTTCAATGTTATTAGAATCTCTGCGCGTTACATCCTTTAACAACTGAACACCCTTCATGATATCTAAATCATTTTGGATATAACAAATTGCCAAAGCATTTTTTGCTTCAAGGTTCTCTGCATTTAGGCTAATTACTTTTTCAAATGCCTGGATGGCTTCTTTCGACGCATAAATTTGCATCGAAGTATCTTCGCAAGTTGCTGCAAATTCATAAAACCTAAAACCTGCATTGAACCATGAGTTCTCATCGCCTATGCGAGCAGCCACTTTATTAAAATAATGTGCGCCTGCCAATTTAAAACCCAATGAATCCCAAGTAGTAGACAATCCTGCAATTTCAAAAATACGCGAATCAGGTTTGTTTGCCAACTCAGTTTGCGTTGCAATTAATTGCCAAGTTTCTGCATTAACAGAGTCCTTTAGTCCGGCCAAATAAGCATTAAAATCGAATGGAGCATAGGTAACAGGAGTTACCACACTTGCACTCTGCTCTGGATCTGGGGTGGATGATTTATAATTCATATAAACCAATATTCCAACCAAGCTCAATAGAACTGCTAAAATGATTATTTGAGCCTTGTTAAATTGCATTAATTATGCTTCTTTTAACGCTTGCTTTGCTTCAGCTTCTCTTTTTGCAGCTGTAGTTTTAACAACTTCACTTTTCTTGATTTTTTCAACAAAAGTTTTTGCAGGCTTAAATGATGGGATATAATGCTCATCAATTACCATAGCAGTATTTTTAGAGATATTACGGGCAATCTTCTTTGCGCGTCTCTTAATAATAAATGATCCAAAACCACGGAAATAAACATTTTTTCCTTCGGTCATGTTGTTACGTACTACTTTAAAGAAAGACTCAACTACTTCTTGAACTTGGTTTTTCTCTACACCTGTTTTAAGTGAAATCTCTTGGATAATTTCTGCTTTAGTCATTGTTAATCTGTATTATATGATTGATTATTTTTCGATTTTCTTCTCAAATTCCCACTCGTAAGGGGTTGCAAATGTATGTATTATAACTGAAAAATGATGTTTTTTTTGTAAAATATTTCATTTTTCTTGCCAACCCTTTATGACACCTCAAAAAAAATTACTCAATTGGTACGGTTTGAACCAAAGAGACCTCCCATGGCGAAAGACGCGAGATCCCTATGTAATTTGGCTTTCAGAGGTTATTTTACAGCAAACCAGGGTGCAGCAAGGCCTTCCTTATTTTGAAAAGTTTTTGGTAAAATTTCCTTCAGTTTTTTTGCTTGCCAATGCAAAAGAAGACGAAATTTTAAAACTTTGGCAAGGATTGGGCTATTATAGCAGGGCCAGAAATATGCACCATACTGCTAAAATTGTTTTGGATGAACACAAAGGACAATTTCCAGATTCTTACAACGGTTTGATTCAATTAAAAGGAATTGGACCCTATACCGCCGCTGCAATCGCAAGTTTTGCCTATAATGAAAAGGTTGCTGTTCTTGATGGCAATGTTTTTAGGGTTCTTTCTCGGCTATTTTGCCAATTTGAACCAATTAACACTACTTCTGGCAAAAAGGTATTTACAGAATTGGCTCAAACCTTCCTAAATTTAAAAGAGCCTGCCCTTCACAATCAAGCTATGATGGAACTTGGGTCTTTGGTTTGCACACCTACAAATCCCAATTGCGGAGAATGCCCTCTTGTAAGTACCTGCTTGGCTTATTCATTGGGTCAGCAAAAAGAATTGCCTGTTAAAGAAAAAAAACTCGTGGTAAAAAGTAGGTTTATAGCCTATTTTCATTTTGAAGTTGGCGAGTTTTTGGCTATTTATCAGAGACCAGCAGGAGATATTTGGCAAAACTTGTACGACCTTCCTAATCTTGAAATGGATGAACCAAAGGAAATTCAATTTTGGAAAGAGGATTTGGAAAAAAAACATTGGATTTCAAAAACCGACCAACTCACATTTAGATTTCAAAGGAAACATTTGCTCACTCATAGGAGAATATTTGCCGATTTCTACCACATTAAACTATCAAAAAGACCAAAATTGAACCTAAATGAAATTTGGATCAAAAAGAGTGAACTTGTTAAATATGGCATTTCCAGACTTTTCGACCACTATGTACAAAATGATACAATATAATGAGGTTAAGGATAGAAAAGAACCTATTTTAGCCGATGATATTAAACTGAACATTTATTTTTTTCTTCACTCAAATGCTAAGTTTTCCAAAAAATCAAAAGTAAACAAACATGTCGCTTAACAAAGTAATGCTAATTGGAAATTTAGGGATGGATCCAGTAGTTAAATACCTTGAAAATAATAGGGTAGTGGCCCAATTTACGTTGGCTACTAATGAGGCTTATTTAGACAAAAATGGTGAGCGCAAAGTAGAAACCGAATGGCACAATATTGAGGTTTGGGATCAACTTGCAAAATCTGTTGATCAATTAAAAATGAAAGGACTCCTTAGAAAAGGAACCCAAGTTTATGTTGAAGGAAAAATAAGAAGTGAATTGTACAAAGATCAGAACGGATTAGAGGTGATGAGAAAAAAAATTAAGGCAAATCAAGTTCAACTATTGGGTACAGCAAAACCTGCCGAAAAAAAGCCCAATGAGTCTCATACAGAGAATAATAATGTTTAAAAGTGGACAAATTGCCTAGTCTGAATTTTATTTTGTAGCTGATTATGATTACTTTTGTCTCGAACACATTTAACATTTAACATGGACGAACCTCCTGTCGGTAATTTATTTTTAGATTTATTTAACCCAGCCCTTGGCTCGTCTGATACAATAAGTATAACTTTTTCATTAGTAGGAATTGCCATCCTCATTTTTTTGTCGGCCTGCTATTCTGGCTCTGAAAATGCATTATTTTCTTTAACAAAAGCCCAATTAGAAGAGCTGGTGGAAGAAACAAATGCCACTTCAATAGCTGTTGATTTTTTGTTGAGATACCCCAAAAGATTGTTAGCCACTATTCTCATTGCAAATACCTTTGTAAATATTGCGGTTGTTTTGGTTACCACCTTCTTATTTGGAACTGTATTTAATTTTCATGTTTACCCTTTATTTGGCTTTTTATTTGAGGTAATATTTGTTACTTTTTTAATTGTATTATTTGGGGAAGTAATTCCTAAAGTTTATTCGTTTCAGCACAATGTTAAAATAACCAAGTTGCTTGCTATTCCTTTGTTTTACACTTATAAATTGTTTCAGCCTTTGGTTTATGTTTTAGAAAGAAGTACCAGTATTATTGACAAAAGAATCACTAAAAAAGGTCATATATTTTCTGTTGATGAATTAACACATGCCATAGAAATTACTTCTGAAAAAGATGCACCCAAACAAGAAAAAAACATACTGAAAAGTGTGGTCAATTTTGGTAATACCAATGTAAAGCAAATCATGCGTCAACGACCAGATTTGGTTGGGGTTGAAATCAGTAGTGAATTCGGCCAATTGATGCTTCAAATAATTGATTCTGGTTACAGCAGGGTGCCCGTTTATGAAGATAACCTAGATCAAATTAAGGGTGTTTTGTTTACCAAAGATTTGTTACCACATTTATATGAGCATTCAAATTTTAAATGGCAAGATTTAATTAGGCCGGCTTATTTTGTTCCGGAGAGTAAAAAAATAGACGACCTTCTAAAGGAATTTCAAACTAAACGGATGCACCTAGCCATTGTAGTAGATGAATTTGGCGGAACTAGTGGATTGGTAAGTATGGAGGATATTGTGGAAGAGATTTTTGGAGAAATTCAAGATGAATTTGATGAAGATGAACATGTTTATACAAAGATAAACGACCATACTTTTGTGTTTGAAGGCAAAATGCTCATTAACGACATGTGT
>CAMCJW010000270.1 GCA_945875195.1 Chitinophaga pinensis
ACTATTTGCTGCCGCTGGGTTAGTAACCAGACTTCTTGGTCCTCTTGCCGGACTCTCAAGTGGCAATGGGAAAACATTGTAAGTTCCATTGTTTGCTTTTTTACCTAATGAGATGGCACTTACTTCCTCATCAAACCTGAAATCGTTTAATTGTTTTGCGCTATTTGAAGGATGGATAGGCAATTCACAATGAGTTGTATAACTAACTTGCTCTATAATTTCGCCAGTTTGTGCGTCTACTTTTTTGTTCCACCAATCATTTGTTTCATCATTTAAGATTTCAACTTGATATACCAACATTAGTTTGTCGGCCTTGGCAAAATAGCCTTGCTTCACAGCAATTTTTTCTGAAGAAATAGTTGGGTCGAACCAAACCATTTTACCATTATTCCACTCTGAAGTTTTGTTTGCAATACTTGCAGCAGAAATTCCTTCAGAAGCAGCTGCAGATTGCAAAGATTGCATAGGACTCAATTTAGCTGTTTTGCTATTTATTCTGGCTTCTGCAGTAGGAATGAAATTATGGTGGTAGGCCACAACTTTTCCAGCTTGGTTTAAATGAATATCCACATTTGCATTGAAAACCTCCAATCCAAATACAAGTTGGTTACCATAAACATGGGTAATGCCATTGTGGGCACTTGTGTATTGAGAGGTAATTGCAAATTCTAGTTTTTCTGCACCTGGAAATTGCTCGTTTTTTAATACTTGAGCCAATTCGCTTGTTATTTGTGTTTGACTAACTTGCGCGCTTGCGTTAAATAAAAATGTTCCAAGGATTACTAGTTGTAGTAGCGTTTTTTTCATGTATGGTTTGGTTCAAAAGTTTATAAAATCAAATATCAAGAACTTAAAAATGTAATCCTAATGTGGAGGCTTTAAATGACATAATAAACAAGTAAAAACCTACTTTCTTACACATTTAAGACAATTAACCAGCTTTTTTTAAACTCTTTTTAATGCTTTTGATCCAAATTTTTGGTGAAGAGGTAGTAAAATAAAAATAATAGAGTAGGCAACCCCTAATTGAGATTGCAAGGGTGCTTCAAATTGAAAGCCTACACTCATAATTAATAGGTGGGTTGATAGGAGTGGATCGAAATAGGCCTTTTTATAAAACAGAGGAAAGTAAAAACTACAGGTGAAAACGATAACGCCAATGATTCCAAGAGCGCCCAAATAATATAAAAACTGATTATGTGGGGTAATTATTTTGCTTACATCTGGATAATCTTTTTTGAAAATAGCATCGTTTAAATCACTGATATCTCCTAAGCCACAACCCCATAATAGGCTGCTTTCTTTTGCAATGCGTATGCCATTTTTATAAGATATTATTCTGCTACCAAGACTTTGGTTATTGGCGCTTCCATTATTTTGGTAGTTGTTTAAATCTTGGGTGGTATTGGCAATTTTGTTACTAACAGTAGGGGAAACCCTGAGGGTAATTCCGCCAATTACAAATAATACCACGGCCGATATAAAGGCCGTTTTGAATTGTCTTTTTTGAAAAATTAATTTGCTTAATTCAACTATGATTATAAGATACATGGCCAACAAACCGCTGCGCACTGAGAATACATGTAAGAAAATAAACAAAAAAATACCTCCCACTAAAAAGAACATTCTTTCCGATTTTAACTTGTAGTATAAATTTTTTTGATACAACCAGTTTGCAACATAAACTGCAAAAACAATCATTAAACTCAATGTTGGGTGGTGACTCAATAAGGTTGGCATTACCCTGCTTTCCAAATACAGCTGATTGATAATTTCTTGGTTCAACAAGTAGTAACCAAAAGCAACCAAACAGATGAGCAATATGCCCAAAAAATAAAACTCATACAACAAGAAAAGCCTGCGAGATGACAATCGCGGAATCTTTATAAAACTCAATGGTAATAAGAGATAGGGGATGGCTATTTGCCACTTTTCCATTAAATAACTAAGGTTGTTTGAATAGAAAAATGATGGCAATAAAATGAGAAAAGAAATAGTTAAAACTAAAAATGGTTTGGAATCTACTTTTTCGCTTAACTCAATTGGCTTGATCCAATAACTCAATCCCAAAAGTACCAAAAGAACCATACTCAAGCTTGGCAATATGCGCGCAAAATCAAGAACCATTATTCCTAAAATTAGAAATAAGCAGGCATAAAACATCAGGTATGATCTAAGTTTTTCCATCTTACTTGAGTATGTAATTTTTATATTCACCAATCCTGTAGCCTGTTTTACTTTCAAACCAATACAATAATCGGTTTTTAATTGAAATTTTTTCTTTATTCCACTTTGGTTCAAAAGGCCAATTCTTTTCTTTGATCCTGTTTTGTATGCATTTGGGGTGCTGATCTAAAAATGGCAACAAATCATCAATGTCGGAATAATCAAAGTGGTTGATAGCTTCCTCCTGTGCCTTGATCCAATCATCGGTATGCCACAATTGGTGAAAATTTTTGATTTTTTCTTTCATGGTTTCAGGATCACGAACCCAGCCATAATGAAATACTTCACCACCGCTTGTTTTAACTTTTAATTTGTTTTCACCTTTCCTAAAACCTTGTGCATCTTTATAAGATACTATATCTGGCAAGTTTCTAACTATCCTTATTTCATTTCTATAATAACCCCGTGAGTTGGCCACGTAATTAAAATTTCCAAAAAAGTGTTTGTACGAAAACAGCAATCCTTCAATTTCTTTATTGTGAAGATTGCTTTGCATTGCCGCGCTAATTTCATTATAATATGCATCATTGAATAATTCATCCGCTTGAATATATACACACCAATCAGCGCTTGGGTTAACCAGCTTTTTGGCTTTATCTGTTTCAACTGCAAGCACCCTTCCTCCTTCACGTAAACTATCGTCCCAAACAGATTCAAATATTTTTATTTTATCAGATTGGATAGATTGAATCAACGCCAAAGTGCCATCTGTTGAATTGCCAACTAATACAATTACTTCATCGCACAATGGTAAAATGGAACAGATAGATTCAACCACAGGGTAGTCGTATTTAATGGCATTTCTTACAATGGTAAATCCGCTAACAAACATGGTTATTTTGCTCTAATGGCCTCTACTGGATCTAATTTGGAAGCGGTGTATGCAGGTATAAATCCCGAAATAATACCTATGCTAACCGATACCAAAATACCTGTTACAATATTTCCTGTACTTAAAAATAAATTGATTTCCATATAGTGTTTTACTAATAAAGTTATTGAAAATACACTCAACAAACCTACCGCTCCACCTACCAAACAGAGCACAATGGCTTCTACTAAAAATTCAATTAAGATAAAATAATTTTTTGCACCCAAAGACTTTTGAATTCCTATTTGTTGCGTTCTTTCTTTAACACTCACAAACATGATATTGGCAATTCCAAAGCCGCCAACCAATATGGCAAACAAGCCTATAATCCAACCGCCCAAGTTTACCACACTAAATAAACTCTTCAAGGGTTTTGATAACAAGGTGGTTTTATTTATTGCAAAATCTGGATCTTCACTAGGTCTTAATTTTCTAATCGACCGCATTACACCCTTCAGTTCGTTTTCGAGCAGGTCAACTGAAATACCATCTTTGGCTTTAATTTGAATCCTGCTGTTCACATTATTGCTGTTCAATCTTACATAGTTAGCTGCTGTTTTTACAGGAATCACAAATACATTGTCCATGCTATTTCCCAACATGCTTTCACCTTCCTTTTTAAACACCCCAATAACCCTAAATTTCCTTCCTTTTACGCTAATTTCCTTTTCAATAGGAAATATAGATGGGAACAAATTTTCTTTGATGTCTGAGCCAATAATCACCACATGGTCTGCATTTTTAGATTCATTTTCGGTGAAAAAACGTCCTTCCTCCAACTCAAAATCTTTTATATCAGGAAAGCCTTGAGAAACTGCCATGCCAGTCACATTTTCGGCATTTAAATTTTTGTATTTAACAGTAGCACCTGGTAGGTTAATGCTCAGAGCCATTCCTTTTCCTCAAGTAACATATTCT
>CAMCJW010000271.1 GCA_945875195.1 Chitinophaga pinensis
TATAAAGAGCATTATATTGCTATTCCTACCTCCCATCACTTTAATATTGGATCAAACAGTAAAGTTTTAATATATAGCTGGAAGGTACAATCTAAATGGAATACCATAAAAGTAAACGCTAAAAACGATAAGCAGAAACTGCAAGAAGCTAGCATGGAGCATTTTATTTTTGAACACTATTATGGTTACACAAAAGTTGATGCAAGTGAGACCGTAGAATACAGAATAAACCACCCTAGTTGGGAAACCAATACCGTAACAAACTATGAGATTGATTGCGATTTTGAAGCTTTTTATGGTGAAAATTTTGTTTCCCTTAATACCAAAGTGCCACATTCTGTAATTCTAGCCGAAGGTTCGCCTATTAGTGTTGATTGGAAACGAGTGAGTTTTTAACAGGTGTAAATGAAAGGTGTAAAGAAAGAAAACCTCCCAACGAAAATCTGCCCAACTTGCCAGTTGCCTTTTTCGTGGCGGAAGAAATGGGAAAAGAATTGGAATGAAGTAAAATATTGTAGTGACAGGTGTAGAAATACCAAAACAAAATGAGCAAAACCATATCTAAAACATTGCGATTGATACTAGGAGATCAACTCAATAGTTTGCATACTTGGTTCAAAAATATTGATCCAAATGTGACCTATGTTTTAATGGAAATTAGAACAGAAACAGATTATGCGCAACACCATATTCAGAAGGTAATGGGCTTTTTTGCAGCCATGCGTAACTTTGGCAAAGAGTTAGAAGAAATTGGTCATAACGTTATTTACCTGCGCCTCAATGACAAAGATAACCTACAAAGTTTTGATAAAAATATTGAGACCTTGATTAAAGCCCATCATTTTACACAATTTCAATACCAACTACCAGATGAATATAGGGTAGATGAGCATTTAAAAGACTTCACTAATAAACTTGAAATTCCCTTTGCGGTAGTTGATTCAGAGCATTTTTATAGCAGCAGAAATGAACTCAAAGATTTATTTGCCGGTAAAAAAATGTACCTCATGGAGACTTTTTACAGGTA
Source organism: Chitinophaga pinensis (assembly GCA_945875195.1). GTDB lineage: Bacteria > Bacteroidota > Bacteroidia > UKL13-3 > UKL13-3 > B1. Next base: position 1,028 of record CAMCJW010000271.1, read on the forward strand.
CATGAGAAAGAAGCACCAATTGCTCATTGTGGATGAAGATAAACCATTGAATGGAAAATGGAATTTTGATGAGGACAACAGGAAAAAATTGCCTAAAGACCATCAAATTGTTAAGCCATTTGTTTTTAAAAACAACCAAGAACACATTGAACAGGAAATAAAAAAAGCTGGTGTAAAAACCATAGGAAATGTAGATAGTATAAACTTTATTTGGCCTGTAAATAGGGCTCAATCCTTGCAATTGCTCGATTTTTTTATAGACAATTGTTTGCCCTTATTTGGCACTTATGAAGATGCAATGGCACCAAATGAATGGTCGGTATACCACTCTCGCTTGTCGTTTTCTATGAATTTAAAAATGCTATCTCCAAAGGAAGTAGTAGATAAAGCTGTATCAGCCTATTTTAAAAATCCTGGATTGTTTGAGTTCAACCAACTAGAAGGCTTTGTGCGCCAAATTATAGGCTGGAGAGAATACATGAGAGGCATTTATTGGTTGCAAATGCCAGCCTATTCTTCCTTAAATTATTTGGATCACCAAGAAGCCTTGCCAGATTGGTATTGGACAGGCAATACAAAAATGAATTGTTTAAAAAATGCTATCCAGCAGTCTTTGGATTACGCTTATGCGCATCACATTCAGCGCTTGATGATAACAGGAAATTTTGCCCTATTGGCAGGAGTAAATCCAGATGAGGTAGATCAATGGTATTTAGGAATCTATATTGATGCCATTGAATGGGTTGAAATTACCAATACCAGAGGCATGAGTCAGTTTGCAGATGGAGGAATTATTGCTACCAAACCTTATGTGAGCTCTGCCACCTACATCAATAAAATGAGCTCCTATTGCAAAGGTTGCCATTACGACCAAGCCAAGAAAACAGGCGATAAAGCTTGTCCGTTTAATAGTTTGTACTGGAATTTTTACGACAAACATGAGGCTAAACTTGGCAAAAACCCAAGGATTGGCATGATGTATAATGTTTGGCGCAAGATGAATCCTCAGGCTAAATCGGAATTGTTGGAGCAAGCACAATATTACCTTAACCACATAAACGAACTATAATGAAGACTGCTATTGTTTGGTTTAAAACAGATTTGAGGTTGCACGACAATGAAACACTTGTGGAAGCAATTAAATATGCTGAGCAAATAATACCCGTTTATTGTTTGGATGAATCGCAATTTGAAACCACCAGTTTTGGTTTTAAGAAAACTGGAAATTTTAGAGCTCAATTTTTATTAGAATCGCTGATAGATTTAGACAAGAACTTAAGAGAGATTGGTTCAGGCCTAATAGTAAGAATGGGCAAACCAGAATTGATTTTGGTAGAATTGGCAGCGAAATTTCAAGCACAAAAGGTATTTACTAAAAAGGAAGTTGCCTATGAAGAGCTACAAACCCATGATTTGGTAGAGAAAGAACTTTTTAAATTAAACTGCTTAATTGATACATACAGTACCAGTACTTTATACCATGCGCAGGATTTGCCTTTTACTTTAAAAGACATTCCAGACGTATTTACGGGCTTTAGAAAACGAACAGAAAAGGAAACTTCGGTGAGGCCTGTTTTCCCAAAACCACTTGTTATTAATTCACCAAACATAGAACCGCTTAACTTACCAAGTTTGGCTCAATTGGGATTAGAAGAAGTAAAACCAGATAAACGAGCTGCCATTCAATTTACAGGTGGAGAAACAGCAGGTTCAGCTAGATTAGCGCATTACTTAATTGGTACAAAGGCTATTTCTACTTATAAAGAAACCCGCAACGGACTGCTAGGAGAAGACTATTCATCCAAGTTTTCGGCATGGTTGAGCTTAGGTTGTTTATCGGCGAGAAAAATATATGCTGAGATAAAAAAGTATGAATTGCAATTTGGCGCAAATGAATCTACTTATTGGTTAATTTTTGAACTTATTTGGAGAGACTATTTTAGGTTCATTATGAAAAAATACCGCTATCAATTTTTTCTGCAAAACGGGATTAAAGCGACAAAAACTACTTTTAACAAGCACCACCGAACAACTTTTGAAAAATGGAAAAATGGAGAAACTGGCGCTGATTTTGTGGATGCCAACATGATAGAATTAAAATTAACAGGATTTATGAGCAATAGAGGTAGGCAAAATGTGGCTAGCTATTTGTGTCATAACCTCAAATTAGATTGGAGATACGGAGCAGCATACTTTGAAGAACAATTAATAGATTATGATGTTTGTAGTAATTGGGGCAATTGGGCTTACCTTGCTGGAGTAGGAAACGACCCAATGCCATCGAGGATTTTTAATATAGAGAAGCAGGCAAATGATTATGATAAAAATCAAACTTATAGAAAATTATGGTTGAGCAAGAAATAAAAGGAACAAGCGCCGAATACCCATCTTTATTGGCCTATTTAATGGAGCACGAAAGTAAGTTGGCGGTAAACAACCAAACCGAAAAAGGCATTATGAATGAGGCAGATATCGACCGCATTATTCAAATGGCATGGGAAGACCGTACGCCTTTTGAGGCCATTGAATTTCAGTTTGGCTTAAAAGAAAAAGACGTGATTGAATTCATGCGCAAAAACTCAATACCCTCTAGTTTCCGCATGTGGCGCAAGCGAATGAAGTCGCGCAAGACCAAGCATGAAGCACTGCGCAATTCAGATACTGATAGGTTTAAATGCAGTAGACAAAGAGGAACCGGCAATAAGATAAGTAAACGGTAGTTTGGGTGGCAAGAATTTTTATTACCAGATAAAAACAATTCCACTCCCTTCCGGTTATGATTGTAGATGTAATGTATTAAGTTACCATAAAAATAGAACTTCAACTTACTAATAAAATAATTAAAATGTTTAACAAATTCACCACCGCCGACAAATTACTTTTTGTTGCAGCCATCTTATCACTGGTATTTTCTGAAATACTTTATTTTCAAGGTGAAAA
>CAMCJW010000272.1 GCA_945875195.1 Chitinophaga pinensis
TACTACAAAGAACTAAGCAACAAATTTTTTTGCCCAAAAAATCTTAAGATTTTTTGGGCAGGAGATTTTTTTTTAATAATTTTTCTAAAAAATGAGAATTGTTACTTTGTAGTAAAAACTACCCTTTTACCACCTCATCTATTTCTTTGAAAAATATTCAGGTATTTGCCTATTTTCGCCCCGCTTTTAAAAATTAAAATGGACAGAAATTCGATCATAGGGCTAGGCCTAATTTTTTTAATACTGATAGGCTATGCCTATATCAACCAGCCTTCTCAAACAGAAATTGATGCTGCAAAACGTCGCCAAGATTCGCTTACATTGGTGCGCACCATCAACGATAGCATCGCAGCTACTTTGGTTCAAACCGAAGAAATTGCGAAGCCTGCCATTGTTGATAGCAACGCAATACAAAATGCATTTGGCTCTTTTGCTCAATTTAGCGAGGGTACCAATAAATTTACAACCCTTGAAAATGAAGAAATAAAGGTTGACATTAGCAACAAAGGTGGAAGAATATATAAAGTTGAATTAAAGAAATACAAACGTGCCGACGGTTCTCCGCTTGTGATTTTAGATGGCGATGGCAACGATTTCTCATACGGATTTGCCACCCGCGATGCCAAAGCTATTTCTACCAAAGACTTGTTCTTTGTACCTAGCAGTACCAACGGTGGTAGAGGTGTTTCCATGAAAGTGCAAGTGGCCGATGGACAGTATATTGAGCACTTAATTTCATTGAACCAAAACAACAATTTGGTTGATTTTAAAATTAACCTCATTGGCATGGATGCTGTAATTGCGCCAAACAATAATTTCTTGGATTTAAACTGGAAACAAAACCTATTGCAACAAGAAAAAACGCATGAGGCCGAATCTAAAACATCAACCATTTATTACCGCTACAGCAACGAAGATCCAGATTATTTAGCAGAAACCAAGGAGGTAAAAGAAGACCTTAAAACACCGCTGCAATGGATTTCATTTAAGCAACAATATTTCAATACCTCGCTTATTAGCGATAAAACTTTCGACAATGCTACGCTTGAAACCAAGAATGATGAGTCGATGAAGTTTGTGAAGCACCTCAATGCCAATATTGGACTTACCTATAACCATGAAAAAGCTGAATCTTATGGTATGCAGTTTTATTTTGGTCCTAACCATTACAAAACACTCAAAGCACTCAATGTTGAACTCGAAAATGTGGTGCCAATGGGTTGGGGAATCTTTGGTTGGGTAAACAAGCTTTTAACTGTAAACGTATTCTTTTTCTTGGGTCAATATTTCGTTAACTTTGGTTTGGTGATTTTACTACTCACCGTTATCGTAAAAACCTTATTGTTTCCTATGGTTTACAAATCGTATTTGTCTTCTGCTAAAATGCGCGTGTTGAAGCCAGAGATAGACGAGATAAAAGTGAAGTTTGGCAACGATATGGCCAAAATGCAACAAGAAAACATGAAGTTGTATCGCAAGGCAGGAGTTAACCCAATGGGTGGTTGCTTGCCTGTTTTATTGCAAATGCCAATCTTAATAGCCATGTTCCAATTCTTTCCAAGTGCCTTTGAATTACGTCAGAAAGCCTTCTTGTGGAGCAGTGATTTATCTAGCTATGATAGCATTTTGAACCTAGGATTTAATATTCCATTTTATGGCGACCATGTGAGTTTGTTTACCCTATTAATGACGGTTTCTACTCTGGTGTACACCATGTACAACAATCAAATGACGGGTGTAACAGGACAAATGAAAATCATTAGCTACCTCATGCCAGTGATGTTCCTTGGTTTCTTTAACAACTATGCCAGTGGTTTAACTTATTATTATTTCTTGTCGAACCTATTTACTATTGGTCAACAATTATTGATCCGCACCTTTGTGGATGATAAAGCCTTACATGCGCAAATTCAGGAAAACAGAAAGAAACCTGTAACCAAGTCTAAATTCCAACTCAAGCTGGAAGAAATGGCCAAAAAACGAGGCTTCGATACGGATAAGCTTGGTGGGAAATAAAAGTTTAGTTTTTGCTACAAAGAAACAAAGGAACAATTTTTTATTGCCTTTAATAGAGTTAAAAACTAAAAGCGAAAAACTAAAAATTAAAAAATTATTTTTTAGTTAGTGAATCGTTGCTTGGTTGCTTTGTATTGAAAACCATCCTTTAAAAGCACTAACTCAAAAAAAATCCCAATCTAATGGCTATTAGACTGGGATTTTTAGTATATCAAGTAAAATGATTTTAGATGTAAAGGTTATGTCCAATACTTTGCCAAACTTGAGGAATAGCGACATTTATTATTGTATATAGCTGTTAACCAATAGTTAAATATTTTGGTTCGAGCCAAAAAACACCTACATTAACAAATAGTGACCAATTTAATGGAACTGCTTCCTTTATTTTAGACAGCATTTTTCCAATTTCCCGTACGGACAGGTCGCGACCTGTCCTTGCCCCAATTGCTCGCAATTAAACGGGCCTTCTGCATTTAATCAATTACTTAGATTTTAAAATGCCATTTATCCTTGCCTATTATTTAATAGCCCACCTCAATTTTGCGGATCTGGCCCTGGGGTTATTGAAAATCTCTGCGCCAGTTGGGCGAATGGGTTCCTTGGCGATTTGGGAATATACGCCGGCACGATGGAAATTTTGAAACGCTTTTTTTACCCTGCGGTCTTCGCCAGAGTGAAAGGTTAATATGGCCACACGGGCACCAGGGGCGAGTGTATAAGGTAATTTTTCTAAAAACTTATCCAATACCCCAAATTCATCGTTGATGTAAATGCGTATGGCTTGAAAGCAACGCTGACAAGATTTTTTTATCAGTTCTTTGCGTTCTTTCTTTGGCAAAAAATCAAGGGCCTCTGCAATGATATCTTGCAATTGGGTGGTGGTTTCTATTTTGCCACCCTTTTTAAATTTGCCCACAATGGCCTCTGCAATAATTTCGGCATAAGGTTCATCTGCGTTGAGCCAAAGTATTTCCTGTAATTCATCTTGTGAAAGCTGATGTAAAATAGCAGAGGCAGGCTTGCCACTTTTTGGGTTGAGTCTTAAGTCTAGCGGACCAGCAGCTTTCAAAGAAAAGCCACGTTCTGGGTTGTCTATTTGCATAGATGAAAGACCCAAATCTGCCAACACAAAGTTGAATATTTCATCCTCTTCTGTAACTTGATCGATATCAGAAAAGTTCATTTTTTTTGTGATCAAAACATCGGGGCCATAACCTAACGCCGCTAATCTCTCTGTGGTTTTGGGTAATTCTATTGGGTCCACATCTGTGGCGTATAATAATCCACCCGGAGCCAACTTAGTAAGTATTTCTTTACTATGACCGCCATAGCCAAGGGTGGCATCTAATCCAATTTGTCCGGGTTGAATTTGCAAGAATTCCATGATTTCATTCACGCAAATAGACAAGTGCATACCTGCAGGAGTTCTACCTTTTTGAATCACTTTTTCAATATCGGCAGCATATTGCTCCGGCTGCAATTCCTTGTATTTCTCCTGAAAGGCCTTGGGATGCGTTCCCTTATACCTCACACGGCGCTGCGGTTTTGGATTGGTGTTTTCCATAAATTATGGCAATTTAGAAGAAAATCAAACTATCGCCTACAACAGTTTAAATAAAATTGTAGATTTATTGCAGGGTACCAAACAGCTGAAATTAAATTATGGAGTTAACGGGCAGCGGATAAAAATGGAAATTTTAGATAATAGTACGCCAATTAATACTACCTATTACATACAAAGTGCAAATTTAGAAATTGCAAACGCAGATGAAATTACTTACATTTATGCCGAAGGAAATCCACCGCAAAAACAGCAATGAATTGTTTTATTTTCATCTTGATTTGCAAGGTAGTTTAATGGCTATAAGTAATATGACAGGTGCGGTGGTTGAGGAACGCAATTACGATGCTTGGGGACGCCCGCGCAACCCAGCAACATTGGCTTA
>CAMCJW010000273.1 GCA_945875195.1 Chitinophaga pinensis
TTAAATACCTAGCAGTTGGCGGCCGAGTAAATATTGAATTTGATATTTTGGGCAAATATATCCAAAAGCAATTAGCCGATAGGGCATAAAAAAACCACCCGGAGGTGGTTTTTTTATAAATGATTTTCAAGTTAATTATTCCGCAACTACTTCAACAATGATGTTAACAGTAACATCACGGTGTAAGTTTAAAGTTGCTTCGTAGCTACCTAATGTTTTCACATCATTGATTTCAATCTTACGTCTGTCGATATCAAAACCCTTATTTTTTAAGGCTTGAGTTACCTGAAGAGGCGTAATAGATCCAAAAATCTTGCCATTAGCACCAGCTTTGGTACCTATGGTGATTGACATTTCTTTTAGTTGCTCAGACATAGCCAAAGCATCTGTTTTCATTTTTTCGCGTTTAAGAGCACCTTGACGGTTATTCTCTTCGTGCATTTTCAGGTTGCTTGCAGTTGCCATAAGGGCTAATCCGCGAGGGAATAAATAGTTATTTGCATAACCATTTTTCACTTCTACAACATCACCTTGGTGACCAAGGTTTTTCAAGTTTTCTTTTAAAATAATTTTCATTGTCTGTCTCCTTATTAATTATTTTAATGAATCGCCTGTAAATGGTAAAACTGCGATGTGTCGGGCACGCTTAATTGCTTGTGCCACCTTGCGCTGATACTTCAAAGAAGTACCGGTTAACCTACGTGGAAGAACTTTCCCTTGGTCATTAACAAATTTCAATAAAAAGTTGCCGTCTTTGTAATCAAGATACTTGATACCATTCTTCTTAAAACGACAGAATTTTTTCTTCTGAGGTGCCTCTGGCATGGTGTTGAAAACCATTGCCGTAGTTGCGTTTGATTTCTTTTTCATGTTTACTTTGCTCCTTCTTGTTTTTGATCTTTTTTGCCTTGGTTAAATTCACCATTGCGTTTACGTTGGTTGTAGATTACAGCATGCTTGTCCAATGATACAGACAAATAGCGCATGATACGTTCGTCGCGTCTGAAAGCTAGTTCAAGTTTTGAAATAAAATCTGGTTTTGACCTAAATTCGTAAAGATGATAGAAGCCGGTCGACTTCTTCTGGATCGGATACGCTAATTTAGTCAAACCCCAGTTTTCTTCATGAACCAGCTCGCCAGCTTCGTCAGTGATCAATTTGCGGTATTTTGCTACTGCATCTTTGAGCTGCTCGTCGGAGAGTACGGGAGTGAAAATTATCACTGATTCATAGTCTTTTAAGACAACCGTCTCTGTTTTTTTAGATTTGGTTTTAGTTGCCATTTTACTGAGGATATTTATTTAAAAAGGATTGCAAAAGTAGGGCTTTTTATTTAATAATCAAATACCTTCAATAAATATTCTACAAATAATGTTTTAATTCCCAAATTCTATTTATTTTGCGACATGGAAAATTTTGTGGTAAGTGCTCGCAAATACAGGCCCGACCGATTTGATACGGTGGTTGGACAGGAGCATGTGGTTCAAACCCTCAAAAATGCAATCAAAAGCAGGCATTTGGCTCACGCATTCTTATTTTGCGGTCCAAGGGGGGTTGGAAAAACTACCAGTGCCAGGTTATTGGCGAAAACCATTAATTGTACCAACCTGAGTGCAGATTTTGAGGCTTGCAACGAATGTGATAGCTGCAGAGCTTTTAATTCAAATGCGTCCTTCAATATTTATGAATTGGATGCTGCTTCTAATAACTCTGTTGATGACATAAGAGCTTTGGTGGATCAAGTGAGGTATGCACCTCAAGGGGCTCAGTATAAAATCTATATCATAGATGAGGTGCACATGTTAAGTGCCAATGCATTTAATGCTTTTCTAAAAACCTTAGAAGAACCACCACCGTATGCGAAGTTTATATTGGCTACCACAGAAAAGCATAAAATTCTTCCCACTATATTGAGTCGATGCCAAGTTTTTGATTTTCATAGGATTAAAATTGAAGATGCAGTTAAGCAGTTAAAGAAAATTTGTGAGAGCGAGGGAATACAAGCTGAAGAAGAAGCTTTGCATGTTATAGGCAAAAAAGCAGATGGTGCCATGCGAGATGCACTTTCTATTTTTGATAGAATTGTAAGTTACAGCGGCAATAAAATCAGTTATGCTGATGTAATTTCCAATTTAAATATACTAGATTACGACTATTACTTTAAGGCCACAAACCTATTGTTATCAGGCAATTTGGCAGGAAGCTTGTTGTTATTTGATGAAATTTTGAATCATGGATTTGAAACCCAACATTTCTTACAAGGCTTTATGGAGCATGTAAGAAACTTAATGGTTTGCAAGCATCCAGATACCTTAAAGTTATTGGAAGTTGCACCCAATGTGGCACAGAAATTTTCTCAGCAAACCGCAACCTGCACCAGTACTTGGTTACTTAATGCACTCAACTTACTGAGCCAAACCGATTTCAATTATAAACAAAGTAAGAATCAAAGATTGCATGTGGAGCTTGCCTTAATGAAGCTATGCAATCTCAACAGAGCCATTCAAATTGCTACTCATCAGCCAATGGTTGAGGAGAAAAAAAAAATTAATGTAATAAATGAGCCTAGTGCTCCTGCAAATATTGTTTTAACAAATCAAGTAACTGCTGAAACAGTTAAAACGCCCGCTCCTGAACCTAACGAAAATAAGCTAGTAAACAATTCTCCTATTGCAGAAATTTCGGGGAAATCTGCCATTGAAAAACTAAAAGAGCAAGTTGCAAGGCAAAAAGAATTGGATCAACAAGACCAATTAAACGCGCAATCCGTATTAGAAATTAAAGTTGAAAACAAAGAATTTAGTGACGCTGAATTCCTTGTAATTTGGAAACAAAGCATTGAAAAGCTCGAAAATGGAGGCAAATCAAGAATTTCGGTGTTTTTAAAAGATGCACCAGTTCGGTTCATTACTCCTTTAAAAGTAGAAATTGAATTGAAGAGTCAGCTAGAGTTTGATACGATGGAAGAAGAGCGCATGGATATTATTCCTCAAATTAGAAAGCAGCTTCAAAACTTCGAGCTTGAAATAGCGTTTACCATCAATAAGGAAAGAATCCAAACTATGACTACCATTAGCAAGAGTGATCAGTTGAAAATGATGGTTGATAAAAACCCCCAACTAGGAGATTTTGTTCAAGGTTTGGGCTTAGAAATAGATTACTAAAATGCTAATTGGAAAAGAAAATATAAAGAAGTCGTTTGGTTCAAGGATGCGCAAATTCTTAAGTTACTTTTTAAAAGGACTTTTGATTACACTTCCTATTTATGCAACCTACAAGATTTTACGTTCCTTGATGGAATCAATATATGCAGTATTATTGCTTGAAACTCCAGGTTTAGGATTTATTATAGTTATTGCAACAGTTACGTTTATGGGTTTTATTGGTTCAAGCTTAATTACCCGCCCAGTTATAGATTTAATGGATGATTTTTTCTCGAGTATCCCCTTGGTTAAAACCATCTATACTTCGGTGAAAGACTTGATAGAGGCCTTTGTTGGTGAGAAAAAGAAGTTTTCCAAGCCAGTTATTGTTGAGTTAACCCCTGGCATTTTTAAACCAGGATTTATAACCCAACAAGACCTTACCCAATTAAATTTACCTGGAATTGTTGCCGTTTATTTGCCTCACTCCTATGCATTTTCTGGCAATTTATTTTTTGTAGATAAAAGTAAAATAAGGCCTTTCCAAGGCGAAAGTAGCAACCTCATGAAGTTCATTATTTCTGGTGGTGTGATAAATTTGGATGAAAAAGATGGTGAAACATTATGAGCAAAAAAATCTTTGATTTTTTAAAACTTATTCGAATCAATAACCTCCTAATCATAGGTGCTACACAAATTTTCGCCTATTTTTTTCTTACACCCAGCATCACCATTCAACATTTAATTGATACCGATTTTATA
>CAMCJW010000274.1 GCA_945875195.1 Chitinophaga pinensis
CCACTTCCTGTTTGATCCAATCGTAGCCTTTAGCTTCAAGTTCTTTGGCCAAAGATGCATCGCCGCTTTTCACAATTCTTCCTTTGTATAAAACATGCACAAAATCGGGTACTATATAATCCAATAATCTTTGGTAATGCGTAATCACCAAAAAGCTTCTTTCAGGCGTTCTTAGTTTGTTTACACCTGCTGATACCAATCTGAGAGCATCTATGTCCAAACCAGAATCTGTTTCATCCATGATACATAATTTAGGCTCGAGCATGGCCATTTGAAATACTTCATTTCTTTTCTTTTCACCACCGCTAAAACCTTCGTTTAGTGAACGAGAAGTAAGAGATTTATCCATCTCCATTTCTTCCATTTTAAGTTTCATAAACTTTAAAAAATCGGTTGCCTCCATTGGATCTAAGCCCAAATATTTACGCTTTTCATTGATGGCCGTTTTTAAAAAGTTTGTACTACTAACACCTGGTATTTCTACAGGGTATTGAAAGGCCAAAAATAATCCTTCACGGGCTCTGTCTTCTGGCGAAAGCGCTAATAAGTCTTTACCCATAAATTGAGTACTTCCTTCAGTTACCGAGTAATCTGCTCTTCCGGCCAATACCGATGACAAGGTGCTTTTTCCTGCCCCATTTGGGCCCATAATTGCATGAACTTCACCAGCCTTTATTTCAAGGTTGATGCCGTTTAAGATTGATTTTCCTTCGATGGATGCTTTTAAGTTTTCTATTTTTAACATAGTCTTTTTTAGTTCCTAGCCTGAAGGCTAGGGTTTGTAAGCCTTGCGGCTAGGGTTTGTCAGCCTTGCGGCTGGGGTTGGTGCCTTACGGCTAATGTCCCTAGCCTGAAGGCTAGGGTTGGTGAGCCTTGCGGCTTATCCAACAGAACCTTCCAGTGAAACAGCCAAAAGTTTTTGGGCCTCTACTGCAAATTCCATTGGTAATTGGTTCAGAACTTCTTTACAAAAGCCATTTACAATGAGTGAAATCGCTTCTTCGAGGGCTATGCCTCTTTGGTTACAATAAAATATTTGGTCTTCACCAATTTTACTGGTACTTGCTTCATGTTCTAATGTTGCGGTATTGTTATTTACTTCAATATACGGAAAGGTGTGGGCGCCAGATCTATCTCCAATTAACATGCTATCGCATTGCGTGTAATTACGGGCGTGCTCAGCTTTTTTATTGATTTTAACCAAGCCCCTATAACTGTTATGAGATTTGCCTGCAGATATGCCTTTTGAAACAATTCTACTTTTGGTATTTTTACCAATATGAATCATTTTGGTACCTGTATCAGCAACTTGCGCATTATTGGTTACAGCAACAGAGAAAAACTCGCCAGTACTATAATCTCCTTTTAAAATACAGCTAGGATATTTCCAAGTAATGGCCGAACCAGTTTCAACTTGTGTCCAGCTAATTTTTGAATGGGCACCTTCACAACTTCCTCTTTTTGTAACAAAGTTATAAATTCCGCCTTTTCCTTCTTTGTCGCCAGGGTACCAGTTTTGAACCGTTGAATATTTTATTTCAGCCTTTTCCATGGCAACTAATTCTACTACCGCGGCATGTAATTGATGTTCATCACGCATTGGAGCGGTGCATCCTTCTAAATAGCTAACATAACTTTCATCGTCGGCAATAATCAATGTGCGCTCAAATTGCCCTGTGTTTTCTGCGTTGATTCGGAAATAGGTAGATAGTTCCATTGGACAACGAACTCCTTTTGGAATATATACAAATGAACCATCAGAGAATACAGCGCTGTTTAAGGCTGCAAAATAATTGTCGGTTGCTGGCACCACCGAACCCAAATATTTTTTTACCAATTCTGGGTGCTCATGAACTGCTTCAGAAATAGCACAAAAAATAACCCCCTTTTCTTTTAATTGTTCTTTAAAGGTGGTGGCTATTGAAACCGAATCAAAAACAGCATCAACGGCAACACCAGTAAGGCGTTTTTGTTCTTGCAAACTAATTCCTAATTTTTCGAATGTTTTCAATAATTCTGGATCAACTTGATCTAAACTATCAAGCGTAATTTTTTGCTTTGGTGCAGCATAAAAAATTACCTTTTGGTAATCAACCGTAGGATAATGAAAATTCTGCCATTTGGGTTCTTCCATGGTAAGCCACTTTTTATAGGCTTTTAAACGCCATTCTAACATCCATTCTGGTTCATTCTTTTTGGCAGAAATAAATCGAACAGTGTCCTCACTTAAGCCCATAGGGGCAGTATCCATTTCTATATCAGTAGAGAATCCATACTTGTATTCTTGGCTAACTACTTGATCTATAATGCCTATTTCCGATTCTGACATGTATTATTGTTGTTAAGAAAGCACAAATTTAACTATAAATTATATTTATTTGTACTAAATCTAAATAATATACAAAGCAATTGAAGCTTTGTTTTGGATGCAACAAAATTAAAACAAGTTTTAAAATTCAAAAAAACAAAAAAAGAGCCGACTTTTTACGGTCGGCTCTTGGAACAATAGTTAGTTTACCTTAGTTTTTCAACTTCACAATTTTATGAATTTCTGAATGTCCGTTGTATTCCAATTTCATGAAATACAAACCTCCAGGAATATTCATTGCTTCATCCAAATTAATTCTTTGAACTCCCGCTTCAGTTCTAATTTGTTTGCTAACCAAAGTTTGTCCATTTAAATTAATTAACTCAATTTTTAAGCTTACTTCTTTATTAGAAATATAAGTTAAGCTTAAGTCATTGGCAAATGGATTTGGTTGTATGGTTTGTACTAAAATATCTTTGTCATCTTCTAGGTTGATGATGATTACAGGTGAATTTTCATTTGCGCCATCCATATCAATTTGGTTCAAACGGTAATAAATAATTGATTTTCCTGAACCAAAAGCCTTTTCATCTAAATACGCATATTGTATCGTTTTGTTGCTATTTCCATTCGCTTTAACTTTGGCAATGGCTTCGAAATTGATTCCATCAAAACTTCTTTCAACCACAAAATGTGAAGCATTTAACTCGCTTGCAGTTGCCCAATTTAATTGAACCCCTGTAGTTGTTTTATCTCCTTTGAAATAAGCATAGGTTACTGGCAATGGATTATTTAAACCTACACTTGCTATACCATATTGTCTGGTAAATGTATTGCTGGCAGGTAACCAAAATCTGATGGTTTGTGCACTAATATTTACAGTATCTGCAGGATTTCTAGCTAAAGCCCAAAGGCCAGATGCGCCATTATCTCTAACTCCTAAATGAAAATTAGAAGCAATAGCTGAGGCTCCAATATTACCAGAAGGTAACTGAAACAATGCCAGACAGCTGTCATAAGTTGCGTTGCCATATTTGTATAAAATCCAATAGCGGTTATGGGATGTTTTAGGAGAGGTGCTGATAACGGTATCTGGTAAAAATCCAAGTGGTGATTCTCTTATATAATGTGCAACTACCTCATGTGTTCCACTAAAATTGCTGAATCCTAAACTTAGATTTTTACCCGCAAAACTTTGCATAGAACTATTGGTAAAAACAACCTTGGTACCTAGTAAGGTATCTAATGGCAAGGAACTAATAAACCAAGAAACAGCAGGATCTATATTATTCATAGTTGCGGCATTACAATTACCAGACGCATCAGCCAATGGAACCGAATTTGCACCTTCATCGTATTGCAAATAGCAGGTAACATTTGCATTGCTCAATGGGACTAATTTTTTATGTAAATTCAATTGAATTTGATTTTGTGTTCTAGCAGTATTCCAGAAAACAAAATTTTCAATACCAGCATTTAAAGCGATTGTGGAACCTGCTCTTCTACCAAGGTAGGTTGGCCCATTTTTGCAAACAATATTTCCTGAAATAATAGTATCTATGCCTAATTCGCCATTTACATATAGCCTT
>CAMCJW010000275.1 GCA_945875195.1 Chitinophaga pinensis
AGAAAGTACATCTGGTAAAGAACTCATAGATTCAACTGAAGCAATTAACAATAACTTTAATTTTGATTTAAAATTAAAAGACTATGTTGGATTTATTTATTTAACTGAAAATAAGAAATTGGGAAAACAAATAATTGTTTTATTTGTTGATACGCGTTTAAATGATACATTGGAATTTAAAATAATAGGCGCTGATCTTATTGACAGTTTTATTTCAATAAAGAGCGTGAACAATGCATTTTTTTATGAGTATTTGAGAACGGCAAAACTATATTCATATAAAGTTAAGTTGATAAAATACTCAATTGAATCCTATCCTTTCAAAGATAAGTTTCAACTCAATTGTATTCGAATTTGTAAATCATTCATTGAAGAATTTGAGAATAAGTCGAAACAGATTCAAAGAAGAATTGATAAAGACCAAGGGGCAAAAACACTTAGTGATTATGTTGAATTACAGACACAATTAATATTGGATAGTTATAAAGAAACAAACGATAATATTACCTTAGTTTATTTTTCATTTTTAGAAAAAAATCCATTGTTATTAAACACTAATCTCATGGAACAGATTTTTCAAAAAATATTGGACAACTTGGGATCTGATAATGAAGAAAAGAAGCTACTTGAGAAAAGACTTATTGACCGATTTAATTTATATTCTAAAGAAATTAGTCCGCAAGGCCTTATTCTAACAAAGTTCAGAAATTTGTACTTTCAATTTTTGATCAATAATGGATTATATTATGCGTTAAATGAATATTTATTAAATATTACTGATTCAACAACTTCTTATACTGGTAAAGATTTAAAACCAGGAATACAGGTGAGCAATCTAAAGGGCAAATCACAAGAAGGTTTTTTGTTGGATGTTGCTACTTTCAAAAGTGAATTCAAGTTAATTTTTATATGGTCACCTGAATGCGGTCATTGTAATAATATGATTGAGCAGTTAAACCAAATTTATGGTATGGTAAATAATAACTTAATTGAATTCTTTAGTTATTCAGTCCTTGAATTAGACAAGCTAACTAATTATACCCCTTTCAAGTGGAACAAATCATCAACCCTAATAAAAGGATGGAACAATTCGTTTTTAATAAAATACTCTATTAATTATACTCCACTTTTTTTAATTTTAAATAAGAATAACACCGTTATTGGGGTATTTGCTGAATTAAATGAAATGAATGATGCTTTAGTGAATTTAGATTTGTTAATAAAATAGTTATGATTGATTGCTAGATTATATGGTAAAAGAACCCTCAGCGTTTAGTGGAAAAGTCAATTGCAAAGACTTTTGCGGTTGATGTGCTTGGGAGCCACCAATTAGTGTCCAATTTTCTTGGAATGAAATGTTTTTAGGCTTAAAATGCCTAATATTGAGCAAAATGATTAAGGTAGAAAATCTTCATAAATCCTATGGTGGATTGCCCATTTTAAAGGGTGTTAATTTGCAGGTTGCTAAGGGCGAGGTAGTCTCTATTGTTGGTGCTTCGGGCGCTGGCAAAACCACCTTACTTCAAATTTTAGGCACCTTAGATAAAGCAGATAAAGGGTTGTTGCAAATCAATAATCAGGATGTTTCATTGTTAACTGGTAAAAAGTTGGCCAATTTTAGAAATAATCAAATTGGATTTGTATTTCAATTCCACCAATTGCTTCCCGAATTTACCGCTCTTGAAAATGTATGTATTCCAGCATGGATAGGAGGGGTTGCAGATAATGTAGTCCAAAAAAAGGCCAAAGAATTACTCGATTTTTTGGGTTTAAATGAAAGGTTAAATCATAAACCCACTGCATTAAGTGGGGGAGAACAACAAAGAGTGGCAGTGGCAAGGGCATTGATTAACCAACCATCCGTAATTTTAGCAGATGAGCCTTCAGGAAACCTCGATTCTAAATCGGCAGAAGATTTGCACCAACTATTTTTTAAATTAAGAAAAGAACTGGATCAAACCTTTGTAATTGTTACCCACAATCTTGCTTTTGCTGCTCAAAGCGATCGCACTTTAACTATTAAAGACGGAGTTATTTTATAGCCAGGTGAACATCCATCAAATATTGAAATCTTATTGGGGGTACGATCAGTTTAGACCCCTTCAGGAAGATATTATTCAATCAGTAATTTCAGGAAAAGATACCCTTGCATTGTTGCCAACTGGTGGTGGCAAATCAATTTGTTTTCAGGTGCCAGGATTGGCGCTAGACGGTCTTTGCTTGGTTATTTCTCCCTTGATAGCTTTGATGAAAGACCAAGTTGAAAACCTAACAAAAATTGGCATTAAAGCCCATGCAATCTATTCGGGGTTGCACAGCCAAGAAATTGAAACCATTTTGAGTAATTGTGTAAACGGTGGGGTAAAGTTTCTATATATATCACCAGAAAGATTGAGTTCAACACTCATAAAAGATTTTTTGGTTCGAACCAAAATTGGATTATTGGCAATTGATGAAGCACATTGTATTAGTCAGTGGGGTTTTGATTTTAGACCTGAATACCGGAAAATATTGGCCATTAGAGAATTGATTCCCAATGCTCCCATAATGGCGCTAACAGCAACTGCTACAGTAGCTGTGGTTAATGACATACAGGATCAATTAGGTTTTAAACAAAAGAACTCTTTTAGAAAAAGTTTTGAAAGATTGAACCTGCATTATGTTGTTCGCTACCATGAAAATAAGTACGAAAAATTATTAAACAGTGTAACCATGCTTAAAGGCAGTGGGTTAATTTATGCAAGAAATAGGAGACTCACCGAAGAGATAGCCCAATTTTTAGTTGAAAATTCAATCAATGCATCTTTTTACCATGCCGGTTTGAACCAAGAGTTAAGACAAAAAAGGCAAGAGGATTGGATCAACAATAAAACCAGAATAATGGTGTGCACCAATGCTTTTGGCATGGGGATAGATAAGCCAGATTGTAGGCTTGTAATCCATTATGAAATGCCAGACTGCCTAGAAGCCTATTACCAGGAAGCTGGCAGAGCCGGAAGAAATAATAAAAATGCATATTGTTTGTTGCTTTACCATCCTTCCGATGCAGAAAACATGAGAGCTAAACTCATTCAAAACTACCCAGATGAAAATGTTTTAAAAAGAGTTTATAATTCTTTGTGCAGCTATTTGCAATTGCCTATTGGGAAATTTCAAGAAGAGGGATATGATTTTGATATAAGTATCTTTTCAAAGCACATTCAAATGAATCCTGTAATAGTTTTAAATGCCTTAAAACTATTGTCGCAATTGGATATTATTTATATGAGTGAAGCGCTTAACCAGCCTTCTAAAATGAAAGCCTTGCTGAAAGGAAGTGAATTATATACCTTCCAAGTAGAGCATGAGCAGTACGATGATTTAATAAAAATATTGCTCAGGAGCTATGGTGGTCTTTTTGATTATTATGTGCCAATTAGTGAAAAGGTAATTTCTATGAAGCTCAATTGCAGCCTGAGTCAATTGCAAGAAAAACTAAATAAATTGCACCTATTGGGAGTAATAGATTATGTATTACAAAAAACAAAACCTCAAATATTTTTCAAGAACGAAAGGGTAGATGCCAACTATTTGAAATTAAATCCAACTTTTATTAAGGAGAGGAAAGAGGCTGAACAAGAGAAATTAGAGGCAATGATTTATTACGCAGAAAATTCATTGAAATGCAGAAGTAGGGTGATTTTAAGTTATTTTAATGAGAAAAATGCGCTTGATTGTGGTGCTTGCGATATATGCAAAGAAAAGTTAAGGGTGTTTTGGACAGATTCAAAAATTACGCTATTGATAGAAAATTTAGCTCAGTTAAACTGGATGCATGGTTTGTCAATTAAAGAATTGGTTTATCAATTAAAGGAATACAGAGAAGACGATCTGGTAGGCGTATTGAGGA
>CAMCJW010000276.1 GCA_945875195.1 Chitinophaga pinensis
AAATAAGTTATTCCACCTAGAAGCAGAAATATTAATTTAACATACTGATTGTCAATGTCAAACTCAAGTCAAGTCCGCAAACAATTTCTAGATTTTTTTGAAAGTAAAGGTCATAAAATTGTTCCTTCTGCTCCAATTGTGGTTAAAAATGATCCAACACTCATGTTTACCAATGCCGGAATGAACCAATTTAAGGACTGGTTTTTGGGCAACGAAGAACCAAAATACAAACGTGTGGCCGATACGCAAAAATGTTTGCGTGTAAGTGGCAAGCACAATGATTTGGAAGAAGTAGGTGTAGATACTTACCACCACACCATGTTTGAAATGTTGGGCAATTGGAGCTTTGGCGATTACTTTAAAAAAGAGGCCATTGAATGGGCTTGGGAGCTTTTAACAGAAGTGTACAAGTTACCTAAAGACCGCTTGTATGTGACCGTTTTTGAAGGTGATGCAAAAGAAAACCTGGCATTCGACCAAGAGGCATTTGATAATTGGAAGCTTTGGATCGACCCAAACCGTATTTTAAATGGCAACAAAAAGGATAATTTCTGGGAAATGGGCGATACTGGTCCGTGCGGCCCATGCACCGAAATACACATTGATTTGCGTTCGGATGCTGAGATAGCTGCCGTTGCTGGAAGTACTTTGGTGAACAATGATCATCCGCAGGTGATAGAAATTTGGAACAATGTGTTCATGGAATTTAACCGCAAAGCCGATGGCAGTTTAGAGAAATTGCCTGCACAACATGTAGATACCGGAATGGGTTTTGAACGCTTGTGCCGTGCCATTGAAGCCAAAAATTCAAATTACGATACAGATGTTTTTCAACCATATATTCAGTTTTTAGCAAATAAAACAGGCAAAGAATTTGGGCGGTCTGAACCAATTGATATTGCTATGCGCGTTTTAGCAGATCATATACGTACCATCACTTTTGCTATACTAGACGGACAATTGCCATCAAATACAGGAGCAGGTTATGTAATCCGCAGGATTTTGCGTAGGGCGGTTAGGTATTATTACTCGTTTTTGGATACCCGCGAACCCTTGTTGTATTTAATGGTGCCAATTGTTGGCGATTCATTTGCGGATATTTTTCCGGAGGTTAAACAGAAGCAAGATTTTATCATTCAAGTTGTAAAGGAAGAGGAATTGGGCTTTTTGCGTACGCTTGAAAATGGGATCAAACGGATAGAAAGAATTACTGGAGATATTAATGGAGAAGAGGCTTTTGAGTTATTTGATACTTATGGTTTTCCAATTGACTTAACTCAATTAATTGCAAGAGAAAGAGGTTCAAGTGTTGACTTAACTGGTTTTGAAAAGAACCTACAATTACAAAAAGAGCGTTCGCGCAAAGCTACTGCCCTGGAAACCGATGATTGGATGGTATTGGAGGAGAATGACCAAATTCAATTTATTGGATACGATTATTTGGAGGCTGATGTTAAAATAATGCGATACCGCAAAATTAAAAACAAAGGCAAGGAGCAGTTTCAATTGGTGTTTAACCAAACGCCATTTTATGCAGAAAGTGGTGGTCAGGTTGGCGATATTGGGGTGATAGAAAGTGCCAACGAGCGCATACAAATTTTGGATACCCAAAAGGAAAACAATTTAATTGTACATATAGTAGCTCAATTACCTGAGAATCCAAGTACCGTTTTTGTGGCTAAAGTAAATGCCAAAAATAGAAAGTTAATAGAATCAAATCACTCTGCCACACATTTGTTGCATGCTGCATTGAGGAGTGTTTTAGGAACCCATGTAGAGCAAAAAGGTAGTTTGGTAAACAGTGAGTATTTGCGTTTCGATTTTTCTCATTTTAAAGGAATGAGTGAAGAAGAAATTAAAACTGTTGAGGCCATTGTGAACCAAAAAATACGCGAGAATATAGCCTTAAACGAAAGAAGGAATGTGCCAATTGAAGAAGCCAAGCAAATGGGTGCAATGGCATTATTTGGCGAAAAATATGGCGATTCGGTTCGAGTAATAACCTTTGATGAAAATTATAGCAGAGAGCTTTGTGGTGGAACCCATGTAAAAGCAACAGGCGAAATTGGTTTGTTTAAGTTTAGCTCTGAGGGCGCGGTGGCTGCAGGAGTGAGAAGGGTAGAGGCCATTACATCCAATGCCGCTGAGGCTTTTGTATATGGGCAAGAAAAGATTTTGGTTCAGCTCAATGAGTTATTAAAAGCAAAAGACTTGGTTAAATCTGTAGAGCAATTATTGGAAGATAAAAATTTGCTTCAAAAGAGGTTAGAAGTTTTTGAAAACGAAAAAACTGTCTTATTAAAAAAGGAATTGTTATCAAAGATAAAAGTTAATAACGGTTCGAACCAAATAATTGAATTGATAGAAATTTCTAACGCCGACCAACTTAAAAACTTGTCGTTTCAACTTAAGAATGAAGTGGAAAATTTGTTTTGCGTGCTAGCTTGTGAATTAAATGATAAACCCATGCTGAGTGTTATCATCTCGGATCAGCTGGTAACTGAAAAGAAATTACACGCAGGGAATATTGTGAAGGAATTGGCCAAACACATTCAAGGCGGTGGTGGTGGTCAACCTTTTTATGCTACAGCAGGGGGTAATGATACAAAAGGACTACCTTTGGCAATAGAAATTGCAAAATCTTTGGTTCAATAAATTAAAAATAATTAATCTTTAGAAATATTTTGACATAGCAATTGAAATAACCAAACAACTTAAAAACAACGTATGAAAAAAATCACACTTATCCTTTTAGGATTTACACTTTTGGCAGGAACTGCTTGTAAAAAAGACAAAGACAACAACAACGATTCTCCAACACCAAGCGCTAAGGTTTGCATGCTTAGCAAAGAACAAGGAAGTGATGGGTCATACTCAAATTACACTTACAACGCACAAAATAGGTTAACTGCCTCAAATAGTTTCGATCCTGCTGACACTTCTACTACAAATTTGACCTACACTTATACTGGTAGTCAGGTTTTGGTTTCAGATGGAGGATTAACCAATCAAACGTACTATTTAAATTCAAAAGGTTATGGTGATAGTGCCTTGATTTCTATTGCTGGAATAGCAGAATTTAGGTCCGTAAATAAGTTCAATTCAAATGGGGAGGTTATCGAAAGTTTCTTTTCTGGGGAAGTGTTTGGAACAACCTTTGAAATTACAACAACCTATGAATATGTTAATGGAAATAGGGTCAAAGAAACAGAAGATGATGGAACCGATGTATCTGTAACTACTTATGAATATTATACAGACAAGGTAAACCATGCCGCAAAATCTGAGGAGGCTCAAGAATTTATGAATGCCAATAAAAATTTAGTGAAAAAGGCTACTTACGATGATGGAAGCTTTGATACTTATACTTATGAGTTTGATGCAGACGGTAAAGCAACCAAACAAATTACTACAAATAGTGTAACTGGTGTTAGTTCAAACCAATACACATGGACTTGTAAATAAGCAATTCCAAATTTTAAAAAAAAAGTTTGTCGTAATTGGCAGACTTTTTTTTTGTAAAATTTTAAAGGGTATTTCCAATAAATCTATTTAAATTAATTGAAAAATAGGAGCTTCTGATTGTTATCAAGGTATCAGACAAGCTTATTATTGGTATGTATATTAATTTATTATTGGTATGTATGTTCAAAAAATAGAATAGGTTATTTTTACATAATGAATTGGAGAGTACGAAATTATTTTTTGTTTTATGTCCTTTTTTGCATCCTTTTCATTTCATGCAAGGAGGACAAAGGAAAAACAGACGGTACAAATGTTAATCCTATTGATACTGCTGCAATTGCTGCAATAACCTCTGAATTGATATTTACAG
>CAMCJW010000277.1 GCA_945875195.1 Chitinophaga pinensis
TAAGACCAATTATTCAGTATTAGCATTTCAAAAAAAAGCGACAGCAGAGAAAATTCCGGTGAAACAGAATGAGCAAGCATTTGAGGTTGTACTAAAATACAGAAGGAAGTTGAGGCAAGCCAACCAAAAAAAAAACTTATTTAGAAAAATTAGAATCAATGTTTTGGGACTCTCCAAGTAAAAGCGGCATAAGCGAAAAGCTAATAATTAGTTACTGTCTTTTTACACCTAAAAAGTTAAATAACGAAATTAGGTTTTGGGATCCTTATTCAAATGAATTGAGGTATTGGTATAATATTCCAGCTTTGGTAACAATAAACACAATTATTTATCCAAAAGCAGAAATATGGATTTACTTATCGGAAGAAATAAAAGACCATCCACTATTTGATATTCTGTTGCGATTAAAAGAATCGTTTACTTCATTAAATTTAATATTCTTAGATTACCCCTATGAAAATACAGAGCCTACCCTTTGGCGTTACAAACCAGTGTTTGATTGTTTGGCGGATATTATTATTTGTAGAGATCTTGATTCATTGCCCAACGAACAAGAGATTAAAGCTACCAATTATTTTATTGAAAACCGGAAATACTATATTCAAACACTCAGAACGCATACCAATCACAGATTTCCAATTACAAGCATTTTAGCTGGACTCAGCGCATTTAGACCAAAACAAATAGATCAGTTAAAAGGGGGTGATTTTGAAACATTTTATCATGCAAATAAATCGGATTCATATGGATTGGATCAAAGCGCTATTATCAAATTTTTTACAACAGATACAAAATGGACCAAAAAGTTCTTTCTTGATTGTGCCATTAGCTCACCAAACCAAAAGCCTGGCAAGCCTCTTATAACCTGTATTTCATTGAAAGAAAATACTTATAAAAAAAAGAAAATCTCGGAAGAAATTCCAGAACCACTATTGAAGTTACTAAATAATACCACTGAATGGGGTGGCGAACCAATAGATTTTAGGGGAGAAAAATTGAAAAAGTTGTTGGATGTGGATCATGTTATGACCGCTAAATTAAAAGATTGCTTAGCTAACTGTTCATTGAATACTCAGATGTTCTATCAAATTTGAACTCTTATTGTGGTAAAGTTATCAAGCATACAGTCAAACAATAATTTGAACTTTGACTATCCTAAAATATCTGTAATTATTCCAAATTACAATTATGGAGAATTTCTGGAGGAAGCAATATTAAGTGTGTTGAACCAATCTTATAGCAATATTGAACTTATTGTAATAGATGGCGGAAGCAGCGATAATTCTGTGGATATTATTAAGAAATATCAATCACATATTTTTTATTGGATAAGTGAAAAAGATAATGGTCAAACAGATGCCATAAATAAAGGTTTGAGCAAAGCTAATGGGGAGTATGTTTGTTATTTAAACTCTGATGATGCTTATATTGGCGATGCTTTTGAGGAAATATTTAAAAAGTCAAATTCACGCCAAGCAGATTTTATTTTCGGCAAAGTTTATGCGGGCAGGGATTTAAAAAATGTAACTATTTTTGGTTCGAACCGAAATGTTTTTAACCTAAAAAACTTAGTGCTTTTTTTTTACCACACAAACTATATCATTCCATCGCAAAGTGTGTTGATTAAAAAAAGTTTTCTTCTTAAGCATGATATCCTAAATCTTAAAACAAATTTAAAATATTGCATGGATATGGATTGGTATTGTAGAATTTGGATGCACAACCCTATTTCTTACAGGTACAAAGGTGTGCATTGCTTTTTTAGAATTCATCCAAAAACAAAAACGAAAAGTCAATCTGATTTGATGCGATATGAATCCATTGAGATAGCCTTGGCTTATTTGCCAAAATTAGATGCAAAAGATCAATTACGATTCTTTAAGTATTTGTTTCTATCAAAAATTATGCGAAAAATTTATCGACATAATATACAATCAAATTTTTATTTAATGGTTAGTTTAATTAAAAGACTAGGCATAACAGGCATTTGGGATAGGCGCGTTTTGGGGATTTATAAACGCTCCATCATACCAATTTTATATCATTCAAATGGAACCGAGATTTCAGCATAAATTAAATTGGCTAAGTCAATTTTTTGATACGAGTAACATTGCTATTACAGGTGGGTATCATTATGGGAATCTTGGCGATATGGCAATGGGAATAAGCGTTAAAGAGTTTCTTGCCATGAAAGGAATTGGTGCTAATTTGCAAACTATTTACAATTTTAATTCATGGCCAAATAGGAAGTTCACCATTTTAGGTGGTGGAGCCATAGGGTATAAATACAGTTTGGATAAGGTACATAAAAAATTAAAAGGCAATTATGACAATCTTGGAATTCTAGGGGTAGATTTTAATGAGCCAACTTATCCAGATTATCTGCTAGAGATGCTTTCAAAAGCGGCTTTTGTAAGCACCAGAAGTCAGAGTCAAAAGGATCAACTTAATGCCCTTTTAAATAGGCAAGACATTGTTTCGATACCGGATATAGCCTTTGCTTATAAGGTATCCTCTTTTAGCAAAATGAGAAGTAGCATAAATGAAAAAAAATATCCTCCTAGGTTATTAATTAATATAGTTCCACTTTATGGCCAATTAAAAGGAGATATTTTAATTCCATCGAAGCAATACGAGCTAGAGCGACCAGAAATTATAAAAAACCATTCGGATATTTTAGCATCCTATATAGAATTAATTCAATACCATGTACACGAGGCTTTACGAAATAATATTGAAGTTATTCATATACCATTTACACCATCTGATGAGGCATACGCTAAATTAATTTTAAAGGATAAGAAAATTTTCCACCTACCCTACTCTTCTAATCCTGAATCGCTTTTGTATAGAATTAATTCTACCGACCAATTCCTATCTACCAGGTTTCATGCTACCCTATTTGGTATGCGTGGTGGAGCGAAGGTTTTACCTATTGCTTATGCGCATAAAAACGAAGAGTTGTTAAAAGAACTTGGTTGGGAAACCAATGAATATTATCAATTAAACCAATTAGACTCTAAGACTCATGGAACCTTGGAATTTAAACGTGTGGATGAAAACCTAATTGAAGCAAAAGAAATAGCTGCAGAAAAAGGGATTATGGCTTGTTTAAGTAAATTAAAATTAATCAATGATGGTGGAGAAGAATGAAATAGTTATTTCAATTATAATTCCCACTTATAATCGCAGGTGCGAATTACTAATTTGTTTGGATGCCTTGATGAAGCAAGTTCGCATTTCTGAAAATTTACAAATAGTAGTTTCAGATGATTCAAATAATTTAAATTTATCAAAGGAAATAGCATTAACCTACCCAGACATTGATTATCAAATTGGTCCGCATAAAGGTCCAGCAGCAAATAGAAATTCAGCAGCAAAAAAAGCCAAAGGACAATGGCTCATTTTTTTAGATGACGATTGCATTCCAAGTGAAAATTGGTTCAAAAATTATTACAAAGAAATACATCAGACCAATGGAACAGTATTAGAAGGCAAAACAATTGTAAACAGGCCAAAGGAAAGATATGACGAAGTTGCTCCAATTAATTTGGATGGAGGAAAATTATGGTCGTGCAACTTTGCCATACAAAAGGACCTTTATCTTACAACTGGTGGCTTTGATGAGGGTTTTCTTTATACCACCATGGAGGATGTAGACTTTAAGGATAAAGTAAAACAACAAACCCAAATTTCCTTCATAGCTGAATCGGTTGTTGTTCATCCATGGAGAAAACGTATAGCTTTTGCAAATTTCTTTGGAAGGCTAAAATCACAAGCCTATTATTACAAAAAGCAGGGAACAAAAAACACCACTCGA
>CAMCJW010000278.1 GCA_945875195.1 Chitinophaga pinensis
CAAGTGGTTACATGTACTCCTTTTTTGAATCGGACCCTAACGAGTACAATGGCAATGGTAGTCCTCAAACCAAATACGTTGGAGGCTTCTATGGAGATAAGGTTTTAAAAGATAAACTTGGTTTTAACTTAACGGCAACACACAAAGAAACCAATACCCAAGGTGCCGATAAGAACTATACCCAATACATTTTGCCTGATACCATGTATTTCAATAATCAGATTAACAAACTCAATAACTTTAAATCGGCAAACACCATCAATGGAAAAGCAGATATTAAATTAGACTCATTGAGTACTTTGGTAATTAAGGCAAATCTTACGCAAACAAACTTCAATAATCAAAACATATTTGTTTCAGAAAATTACAATGGCTTATCTCAAATAGTAAATAGCAACCAAAGAGAAAACACCAACAAAGGCGAGCGAACATCTGGCAATTATTCTATTAACTACAATAAAAAATTCAACAAAAAAGGGCGGTCATTCTCATTTCAATTTGATCAAAAAATCAACCAAAACTCGAGTAATGGAAATTTGGATTCTAAAACTACTTTTTACAATGGAGATACTAACTCAACCATCAATAGTGAGCAAAATTTGGATCAGCTTAAATTGATGGAAGAAAATGGAAATAATTTTGGCGCAAGAACTACCTACACAGAGCCTTTGAACAAAACTTGGTCGCTCATTGCAGATTATGATTACCACTTAACTTTGAACAAATCATTGATCAACACCTACAATAAAAATGTTGCTGGTGCTTATGTAAATAGAGTAGATTCTTTGAGTAATGATTTAAATTACAATATAGGCATTCAAAAAGGAGGCATTACTTTTAGGTATATTACCAAGAAAATTAATACCTCGTTGGGCGGTAGGGTGAGTCATACCAATTTAACACAAAAAGACCTTGTAAGAGATACCACACAATACCAAAACTTTTTAAACTTTTTTCCAGCAGCTGCCTTAACTTATAAATTAAGCACAACCAAAAATTTTAGACTTTCTTACAACGGTTCAACCCGTCAACCAAGCTTACAACAAATAAATCCAATTCAGGATTTAAGCAACCCATTGGTGATTTATAAAGGTAACCCCGCTTTGGGTCAGAACTTTGACAATGATGTTAGTATAACTTTCAATAGTAACAAACCCATACAAGGTAGAGGCATGTATTTGAGTTTAAATTACAGTTATACCTTCAATGATTTTGCAAATTTTGATGAAGTAGATAACCAAGGTAGGAGAATTTATAAAACAGTAAATGTTGATGGCAACCAAAGTATAGGTGGCTACATGTATTACTACTTTAAAATAAAATCATTGAACTTAAACGTGAATCAAAGCTTGAATCCTAATTTTAGTAAGAACTCTAATTTTATCAATAGTCAGGCCAATACAAATATCAATACCAATATTCCTTACGATATCACATTTAATTATGGCAAAGAAGAAAAATATGATTTTAGCTTTAGCCCAAGTATTAATTATTTTAGATCTACTACCACTTTGAGACCAGATGTTATTACTCAATATTTTACCTATGCACTTTATGGAAGCACCAGTGTATATTTACCAAAAAGGTTTGGGTGGTATATTGATGCAACTTATAATATCAGGCAACAAACAGAAGTATTTAGTAAAAATACCAATAACTTAATTGTAAGTGCATTTATTAGCAGAAAATTTTTAAAGGATGAAAGCCTTTTAGCAAAGGTGGGTGTAGAAGATTTATTGAACCAAAACATTGGCTTTAACAGAAATGCAAGCAGCAATTACATCAATGAAAACACTTATATTGTACTAAGACGTTATTTTATGTTTAGCCTAACTTATAACTTTACCAATGGAGCAAAGAATTAAACATATACTAGCAAGGTTTTTCTTGCTATTAATCATTATTGCAGGATTATCAATAGGCAAATCCTTGGCACAAAACCTAGCGCTTTCGGGTACCATCACCTTTGAACGCAAAGAAAACATGCACAAGTATTTTACAGAACAAAATAGCTGGACTGAAGCGCGTTTGAAACAAATGCCTAAATACAAAACAGATGTTTTTCAACTGAGTTTTCAAACCAAACAAACCTTATATAAAGTTACACTTGAAGATGAAAATCCAATGTTTACTTGGATGAAAGTAGCAGCGGCCAATACCGTAAAAACCGACTTTGAAAGCAAGCAAATTACTTGTGAAAAAACCATTTATGATGCCAATTATAAAATTGAAGATAGTATTCCAATATACCAATGGAAGATGCACAATGAATATAGAACCATAGCAGGCTATAATTGCAGAAAAGCAAGTACCATCTTAATGGATTCTATTTATGCTATTGCCTTTTTCACGGATGAAATTCCAGTTTCGGGCGGACCAGAATCTTTTACTGGCCTACCAGGAATGATTCTAGGAATAGTATTGCCCCGCTTAAACACTACTTATTTTGCAACCAAAGTAGAAACGCAATTGTTGCCCGAAACTGCTTTTGTAATGCCAAAAACAAAGTCGAAAAAAGTTAGCTTTAAACTATATAATGATGAGCTTTCAAAAGCAATGAAAGATTGGGGAGAATACGGCACCAAAATTATTTGGAAAGCAAACCTGTAAGCAAATTCTGTTTGAACCTATACATGTTTTCTGTTTTAGTACTTGATTAATAATTGTATTTCTTCCCTTACATTTGTTTCATAAACAAATTAAGAATGAAAGGCACAGGCGTAGCATTAATAACCCCATTTAAAAAAGATTTTAGCATTGATTTTAATGCCTTAGGCAATATTGTAGACCATGCAATTAGTGGTGGTGTTGAATATTTGGTGGCACTTGGCACCACAGGCGAAAGCGTAACACTCACCCACGAAGAAAAGAAACAAGTTTATGCCTTTATTGCTGAGCGAGCCAAAGGAAAAGTACCTTGTGTTGCTGGAATTGGCGGCAATAATACTGCCGAGGTTGTAGCTACCATCAAATCATTTGATTTCACTGGCTTTGATGCCATTTTATCTGTAAGCCCGTATTACAACAAACCTACCCAAGAAGGCATATTCCAGCATTTTATGGCAGTACAAGAAAACTGTCCTGTTCCAATTATTTTGTACAATGTGCCAGGCAGAACAGGTTCAAACATGAGCGCTGCCACTACTTTGAGATTGGCCAATGCAAGTGACAAATTTACTGCCATCAAAGAAGCCAGTGGTATGCCAGAGCAATTCATGGATTTATTGAATGAGAAGCCTGCAGATTTTGATATTATTTCGGGCGATGATAACCTTACCCTCCCCTTTTTGGCCATGGGCATGTCGGGAGTAATATCTGTCATTGGTCAGGCCTACCCGCAAAAGTTCACAAGCATGGTACGATTAGGTTTGGATGGTAAATTTGAAGAAGCACGTCAGATTCATTATAACCTCTATAACCTAATGAAAGGCATTTTCATTGAAGGCAATCCTGGCGGCGTTAAGTATGTAATGAACAAAATGGGCCTTTGCGAAAATATCGTTCGTTTGCCACTTGCGCCAATTAGTAAGGACTCTGAGGCGAAGTTGGATGAGTGGATGAGTGCGGCAGGAAACTAGCTTCTGGCTGCTGGCTTCTGGCTTTTGGCAGGGGTCACTGAGCTTGCCGAAGTGCGGTCACTGAGCGTGTCGAAGTGCGGTCACTGAGCGTGTCTGCTCTGCGTCACCCTGAGCCTGCCGAAGGGCAAAACCACCCTTCCTAAACTTGTTTAAATTAAAAAAATAGCCCGACGCATTTATGCCCGGGATTATAAAATGACACAAATCC
>CAMCJW010000279.1 GCA_945875195.1 Chitinophaga pinensis
CCTACGTTTTGAGCAACTGGATTTTCCGACACATTTAAAATTCTAAATACATCTTTTCGTGAATACTTTCTGTAAAGCACAAATCCATTTCGCCATAAGTTTTCTTCATATAATCTATCAAATTCGTATATAGAATAGGTAACTGAATCAAGCAGAAAGCGCTTAAAGTCTTTCTGGTTTAAGTTCGCAACAAACTCAATTGTAAAGACAAAATTTCCATTTTCCAGCTTAAGAGTTTCTATATCATAAATCTCTCTTACAGACAACAATTTCCCGTCTTTATTCTCCCGAATAAACTCAAAATTTAAATTAGAAACGCAAGATTTTATGGTATCATCAGAGACGTAATAATGATACTTTTTAAAAATGTGTTCTTTTAATTCATTCACCGAAAGTTCACCTAACTCGATGAGGTATTTAATAATTAGACTATCTTCAAGTCTTTTTGAGTTGTTTATTTCTTTAGAAAATAACTCCAGTAGCTTCAGCTGTTTTTCTGTTAATTCGGAATTTTCTATTTTCTCAACTTTTACATAAAAGTTGTAAAAAGAGTTTGAATAATCAACAAATAAGAATGGATCACGCGAACCATGCTCAATAAAATCCATCATCATTGGAGTTCGACCGATCTTGAATTTCAAAAGTTTGTAATCCTTTTCCAAGTCTCTGAACAACTGCATATTAGCAGAATCAATGGATTGAAAGATCCTTTCTTTAGTGATTTCGTCAAAATTGATAGTTGAAGATCCAGGAATCATCCTACTACCTTCCGTTATTAATTTCCTTAAAGAGTCTTTGTTGTATGATGTATCTCCATATAATGCAATTGGGATGAGGTAATTGTTTTCGTAGTTCCCGATAAAATCGATAACAGTCAAATATCCTTTTCCATCAACCTTTCTCAATCCACGTCCCAATTGTTGAATGAAAATAATTACAGATTCTGTGGGGCGAAGCATGATAATCTGATTAATTTTTGGAATATCAATCCCTTCGTTGAAAATATCTACTGTGAAGATATAATCAAGTTTTTCACTTAGGTTATCGGACTCTAACTTTTCAATCGACCTAGCTCTTTCCTCTTCATTACTATCACCAGTTAACGCAATAGTTTTAAATCCTTTTTTATTAAATAAAACAGATAATTCTACCGCTTCATTTTTTCTGGAACAGAAAATCAAACCTCTCGTTATTCCATTATCACTCCCATAGAAAATAGCCTTCTCAATAATACGTTCAACACGTTCACTTGAAACTAAATATCTGAAATCAGCTTTACTATGGACTTCTGTATTATCAATTGATAAATCAGTAACTCCATAGTAATGAAATGAGCTAAGCATTTCCTCTTCCATTGCCCTGTTTAATCGGATTTCATAGGCAATATTGTGGTCAAAAAGTCGAAAAATATCATTTCCATCAGTCCGTTCAGGAGTGGCTGTCATTCCTAACAGAAACTTTGGCTTAAAGTGTTCAATCAATCTTAAATATGAATCTGCCCCCGATCTGTGAGTTTCATCAATGATGATATAATCAAAATGATCTTTTGAGAATTTATTAAGGTGGTTAGCTTTTGAAATCGTTTGAATAGTAGAAAACACAAAATCACAATCCAAATCATTCTGATTTCCAGAATACAACCCCATTGATTTATTATTACCAAAAACATTTCTAAATGTATTCAGTGAGTTTTTTGCAATGGTTAATCTATGAACTACGAAAAGTAGTTTTTTCGGGTTAAAAACTTTTGCATCGAATGCTGATAAATAGGTTTTTCCTGTTCCAGTTGCAGAAATTATTAGTGCTTTATTCTTATTCTCAACCCTTAACTTTTTAAGATTTTCCAATGCTTCTATTTGCATTGAATTTGGGCAAATCATCAGCTGAGGATGATTGATGCTTTCAAACTTGTTGTTTCGGTTTAGAAGAAATTGACTGTGATAGATTTCTTCATAAGACAAAATATATTCCGCCGTTACAGATGTTCCTTTTTCAAAATCAGAATGAAACTCTCGAAGAACTTTTTCAACAATAGTGCTTTCGTCTAACGCAGAAACTTTCATATTCCACTCCTTGTTAGTTGACAAAGCCTGAGCTGTTAGATTACTACTGCCAACAATTAGGTTATAATGATTTTTATTCTTAAAAATGTATCCCTTTGTGTGCGCGTTTCCTGTTGTTGCAATTCTTAGTTCAATATTTTTAAACTGCATTAACTTTTTTAGTGCTTCGGGCTCTGTAAAGTTCAAATACTGAGAAACCAGTATCTTACCCTTTATTTTTCGGTCTTCTAACTCTTTAAGTTTATTAATAATTACAGCAACTCCACTCGTTGTTACAAAGGCAACCGAAATAAAAAATTGACTACAATTTTCAAACTCTTGAAGAATTTTTGATAGTACTTTTTTGGGTGGATTTTTTTGATTTACTAGTAATTCCGGCTGATAGTCAATATTAGATAAAATGGTTTTATCGACATAGCCCGTTTGTAAACTATTTGTGAAATTTTTTAATAGCTCATCCATTAGAAATTAATTTTTCTACTATTGGAATATCAGCTCCCGCCCAATCAAGTGAATTGAGTTCGTTTATTTTTAACCATTTTTTATCTATATGTTCACATAGTGTGAGATCGCTCGAGTCGACTTCACAAATATAACTGTGCATAGTTAATTCAAAATCAGGGTATTCATGAACAACAGTCATAAAGAAGGATTTAATTTTTGCTGAAATACTCAATTCCTCTAATAACTCGCGATGTAAAGCATCTTCATTGGTTTCCCCATTTTCAATTTTTCCACCTGGAAATTCAAACTTCTCTGAAATATAAAGGAGGTTATTTTTTGGTCTTTGAACACAAAGAATTAGGTCATTCCAAAATATTACAGCTGCAACTACTTTAATTTTTTTCATCATTAACTTGCTCTTTTATAATTGTTTATTATTTTTCCTGGCAACAAGAGGTTATCGATTTTCACCACTATTCATATGAAGAACAAATGTTTATTTAACTATAAAATCGTCATAAGATGCACTGAACTGTCCATTTAAAGCAAATACTGCTAATTTTTGGATTCTTGTTTGTCATAGGTCACTTAAATTTTTATATCATTTGTTTGTTTCATTTGGCGAGTTCCTTCTAGCTATCAGATAGGGAAATTTATTAAAATAGTCTTCTCATATTGCAACTATAACAGTAAAAATAATAATAAATATCAACCTTTTAATTTTTTCTTTTTCCTCATTGAATTTCCTGCTAATAATATTTGTTGGGGCTTTAAACGAGACGATCCAAAATGGCAACTGCTATTGTACCTCCTCCTATTTTTTCATGCCACATCTTAATAAGTTATTAATGATGAAGTTATGATAGTAAAATGAGGTTTATGCATTTCTTCTTATCAGTCTGTCCAAGTACACATATTTTGCTGAAAATGGCCTTTTTAGCTTTGCGGCAAAAGATAAGACAGGTTTATACAGAAAGACAACGGAAAAAATTTATCCAAATCATTTGAAATTTTACTAATCTGTTAGAGATTATTGGCAGTCAAGAACCATATCCTAAAGCCTATACGATCTTATGAAGAAGCGCTTCAGACAAACAGAATATCATATTTATACAGAATACCTTTTACCCCAATTCAACATTCCGTCTAAATTTCAAAAATTTTAGTATTAGTTTACCCCAAACTTACTAATACTCCCGGAACACACAGACCTTTCTTCCATAAACCGAAGAAAAAAAATCCTGAAAAGTTAGTTCGTAAG
>CAMCJW010000280.1 GCA_945875195.1 Chitinophaga pinensis
CTCTTGTAACCTCTCCTACCAATTCCATTTTGCCATTAATTTTTTGCCATTGTTTTACTATTATTGGCATGTTAGCTACAAAAGTTCCTTGAGGGCGGTAACGTATATCGCCATCTGCACTGATGTCAATTCCAGCTGGAGGTAATGCAGGTGGACTTTGAATTGGAGCTCCCAAGTAAGGGAATGGTACCAAAGCACTATAGGGAGATTGATAAATAACTGGTGTATTCCTATTTTGCAGCATTGGCCCTTTCTCATAACTCAAACTGTCGCCATCTGGATCTATTGCCCCCATTGCGTTATTTACATCCTGACCAACACATACTATAAAAACCGGGTCGTTTGTAAAAACAGGTGAGCTGTTGCAACCATTTGCACAACGATTGATCATGATGTCGGAATAATAATTTGTGGAATTGGGTGATACAATTGTAGATATGGCATTGCCTCTGCAGCAATGTGAAAATCCAATACGAACCTTGCAGCATGCAGCAGGTATGGCATTTAAATTCACTTTCCCCTCAAAATAATATACCTCAATACCAGGAGTAAAAGTTCCAGGTGTTCTAGAGCCACAATTGCTACAAATTGATTTGGCTAATTTACACAATTGCACCACATCATATGCCGATATATTTTTTACTATCGTTAAATCAGCATTGCCATAATTAACATCTAAAAAGGCGCTATCAAATCCCTTGATACTTACATTCACTTTACACGATGAGCTAAGCGAGGTTGGGCAATTGGCGCAAAACTCAATACCCATGCAATCTCTGTAAAGCTTAATTCCAACTAAATATTCACCAGGAACACCCGTGCATGTATAACGCATCTCGGTGCAAACAATATGGTTGGCAATGCTTTGGTTTGAACCTAAACTCAATAAAAATAGAAGGGAGAAAATAAATTTATGTAGCTTATTCATAATTGATGTTCATTACGGAAGCGAAACTAATGTTTCATTACTTAAACAAAACTTTATATTTGAAAATAATATTTCTATTTTTCATAAAGAAAGCACATGAATCCTGCAGTAGATTCCTTTTTCAGTAAGGCCCAAAAATGGCAAGACGAAATGGCCTTGTTAAGGGCGTTTGTGCTTAGTTGCGGCTTGGTTGAAGAATTAAAATGGGGCGTTCCTTGTTATACTCATCAGCAAAAGAACATTGTAATGATTCATGGGTTCAAAGAATATTGCGCCCTCCTATTTCATAAAGGTTCATTGCTGCAAGATGCGGATGATTTGCTCATTCAACAAACAGAAAATGTGCAATCTGGGAGGCAAATTAGGTTCACAAATAATAAAGAAATAATTCGGCTTGAACCAATCTTGAAGGCCTATATTTTTGAAGCAATTGAAGTTGAAAAAGCTGGTGTTAAAATAACTTATAAAAAGCCTGAAGAGTTTAAAATGCCTGATGAGTTTAAATTTAAGTTAGATGAAATGCCAGCATTAAAAACTGCATTTGAGGCTTTAACCCCCGGAAGGCAAAGAGGCTATTTACTCCATTTTGCAGGCGCCAAACAATCAAAAACGCGTTTAGAAAGAATAGAAAAATACATTCCAACCATACTCAAAGGAAAAGGAATAACAGACTGCACTTGTGGACTATCCAAAAAGATGCCCAGTTGTGATGGCTCGCACAAATCCCTAAAATTAATAGGATAGTTTGGGTATAAATTTCTCTCCATTTTTAGAACAATTTTCCTTTTGCATTGTCTATGTACTATTGGTTCGAACCGAATAAATAAAGCGCCAAAAAATTACAGTAATTTGGGAAAGCAGGAAATTAACATGGTATGGCTTAAAAGAGACTTGAGGTTAAATGACCATGAGCCAATGTTTTATGCACATGAAGCCAAATTGCCTTTTCTGATTATTTATTGCTTTGAGCCATCTGTAATAGCCTACCACGATAGCGATACAAGGCATTGGCGCTTTGTGTATGAATCACTAAAAGACATGAATGAGAA
The DNA here is from genome assembly GCA_945875195.1 of Chitinophaga pinensis. Lineage (GTDB taxonomy): Bacteria > Bacteroidota > Bacteroidia > UKL13-3 > UKL13-3 > B1. Next base: position 1,978 of record CAMCJW010000280.1, read on the forward strand.
GTTAAAAGGAAGTAATGGTCAGGTTTATATTTTCCACCAAGAGGCATTGCCTGTTTTTGAATCTCTTTTTCAACTGTTTGAGGTAAAGCAAGTTTTCTCCTCGGAGGAAATTGGAAATGGGCTAACCTATAAACGCGACAAACAGGCTAAAATTTTGTTTGAAACCAACTCTGTAGTTTGGAATGAATACCAAACCAATGGCGTTATTAGAAGGCTCAAATCAAGGAAAGAATGGGAAAAACGTTGGAAAGAAAAAATGACCAGCCCCATAAAATCAATTGAAGTATCCAACTTAAATTTAGCTCGGTTTGATCCAAGCTTGTACGAAAAATTAAAGGGTAAAGCCCTGCCGAATACAATCACTACACCTAACAAAAATTTCCAAACTGGTGGTGAATATTGGGCTTGGCGCTACCTAGAAGACTTTATAGCAGTTAGGCATGTGAATTATAGCAAGCACATTAGCAAACCGCTTTTGAGTAGAACGGGCTGTAGTAGAATTTCGCCTTATTTGGCTTATGGCAATTTAAGTATGCGCCAAGTTTTTCAGGAAACCATGCAGCATTATAATCAATCAACAAACAAGAGGGCGCTGTCTAATTTTATATCCCGCTTACATTGGCATTGCCATTTTATACAAAAATTTGAGGATGAAAGTAGGTACGAATATGAAAATATTAACAGGGCATACAACCAATTAATCAAACCCAAAAATGAAGCATTCATACAAGCGTGGCAGACTGGTAAAACAGGTGTTCCAATTGTTGATGCCTGTATGCGTTGCTTGGCAGCAACTGGCTATATCAACTTTAGGATGAGGGCAATGGTAGTTTCATTTTTTGTTTTTAACCTTTGGCAAGATTGGCGCGAATTACATTTCTTGGCAAAACAATTTTTAGATTATGAGCCAGGCATTCATTACCCGCAACTACAAATGCAAAGTGGCACAACAGGAATTAATACTATAAGAATTTACAATCCAATTAAAAACTCGGAGGACCATGATACAGAAGGGATTTTTATCAGAAAATGGGTGCCAGAATTAATAAATGTTCCCAATAATTTTATTCACGAACCTTATAAAATGTCGTTTTTTGACCAGCAGTTGTTTCACTGCGAGATTGGAAAACATTATCCTACTCCTATTGTTGATGTAGATGAAAGTAGAAAGGTGGCGAGCAAAATTGTTTGGGAGTACAGGAAAAATGAAGGTGTGAGGATAGAAGGAAAACGTATCTTGGCTAAGCATGTAAGTAATCCCAAATCGCACTTAACCAAAAAGAAAAAGACAACCCAAACGAGTTTATTATGAAAACATTTTTAAGGGCCCAATGGCAAAACTTAGTAATGGCCAACTATGAAATTGACCCGCAATATTTATTGCCCTTTTTACCAAAGGGTGTTGAATTAGATTATTTCAATGGCAAATCCTATATTAGTTTGGTAGGTTTTCTTTTTAAAAACACTTCAATCTTCGGGCTTCCAATTCCATTGATGGGCACATTTGAAGAGGTGAACCTGCGATTTTATGTAACTAGAAAAGTTGGAAATGAAGTACGAAGAGGTGTTGTATTTATCAACGAAACAGTTCCTAATCAATTGGTAGCTTGGGTCGCAAACAAACTTTATAAAGAGCATTATATTGCTATTCCTACCTCCCATCACTTTAATATTGGATCAAACAGTAAAGTTTTAATATATAGCTGGAAGGTACAATCTAAATGGAATACCATAAAAGTAAACGCTAAAAACGATAAGCAGAAACTGCAAGAAGC
>CAMCJW010000281.1 GCA_945875195.1 Chitinophaga pinensis
TAGTACTAGGAAAACGGCGGGTATAGGGCATTTAAAGTTCATCAGCTTTTTGCTTGTAGTTTGTAAGCAGAAAAAATCATTTCTTTTTACAGATATTGCGGCGATATGTGTAGCTTAAAAATATGAAAGTATTAATAACAGGTAGCAATGGACTTTTGGGTCAGAAATTAATTGAACTTTACAAAGGAAATGATGGTATAAACTTAATTGCCACCGCAAGAGGTGAAAATCGCTTTCCAATAAAAGAAGGTTATACTTTTGATTTGCTTGATATCACAAATGAGTTGGAGGTTAAAGAAGTGATAGCAAAGCATAAACCAGATGTTGTTATTAATACGGCAGCCATGACCAACGTGGATGCCTGCGAATTGGAAAAAGAGGAATGTGATTTATTGAATGTAAAAGCAGTTGGTTTTTTGGTGAATGCATGCAACCAAAATGGTGTTCATTTGGTTCACCTATCAACAGATTTTATTTTTGATGGCACTCATGGTCCCATTGATGAGAATGAGGTACCCAATCCCTTGAGTTATTATGGATCTAGTAAACTCCTAGCAGAGCAATTGGTAATGGCCGAATGCAAGAGTTGGGCAATAGCCAGAACAGTTTTGGTTTATGGTATAGTAAGTGATATGAGTAGAAGCAATATTGTGCTTTGGGCAAAGAGTACATTGGAAGGTGGAAAATCAATAAATGTGGTATCGGATCAATTTAGAACACCAACTTTAGCCGAAGATTTGGCAATAGGTTGTTCATTGATTGCAGCAAAAAAAGCGCAGGGCATTTTCAATATCTCTGGCAAAGATTTTATGAGCGTTTTTGATTTGGTGTATAGGGTAGCAACTTATTGGAAATTAGACAAAAGTTTGTTAAACATAAGCAGCAGTGAAGGAATCAAGCAAGCAGCCAAAAGACCACCCATCACTGGTTTTAGGTTAAATAAAGCGATGGAAATTTTAGGATATAGTCCAAGAAATTTTGAAGATGGATTGGCGTTGATGGACAAACAATTAAAACAATAATGATGAATTTTATTTTATTAGAGGCAGCAGAACCTGCAAGTTTTATGTTTTGGTTTTTAACAGAGCTATTCTTTGCGGGAGTAGTAGTGTTTTTATTGTATTATTTTATTGTAAAAAATCCAAAAATCAATAAACCCCGGCCTAAAGATGAGGAGGAGAGTTAAGTTTTTTTTAGACACCTATTTTTATTTTAACCAACAGGAAAAAAAAGGAATTTGGAGTTTGGTAATATTGATTGTAATTGTGCAATTGAGCAGTTTATTGTATGCTCATTTTTGGGTAGGTACTAAAAATAATCTTCGAGTTTTATCGCCCAATGAAATTAGTTTTTTAGCAGTAACAGAAAATGATTCAGTTGATTTTGACTATTCAAAAACGAAGTATAAAAATACCTATAACTCTAAAAAGAATTACCCGCAAAAATTTGCATACAAAACAAATAAGAGAGATACTATTTTTACTTACCCCGAAAGAAAAAAAATTGCATTACTTAATTTGAACGAAGCCGATAGTGCAAGCTTAGTTGCCCTGCCCAAAATAGGGCCAGTTTTAGCCGGAAGGATAGTGCAGTACAGAAATAAATTAGGAGGCTTTCATCAGATGAATCAACTACTAGAGGTATGGGGTTTTAAAGAAGATGTGTTGTACGACCTTGAAGGTAAAGTGTTTTTAAAGCCCCAAGATGCCACAGCTATAAATGTCAATGAAATTAGTTTGGATGAACTTAAAAAGCATCCATATTTTAAGTATAGTTTATCTCAAGCTTTGGTAAATTATAGAAAGCAGCATGGCAACTTTCAATCGCTGAATGATTTGAAAAAAATCAAATTGGTGAATGATTCCATTTTCAAGCTTATCTCACCATACTGTACCTTTTAAATTATTTTTCATAGGTTCAGCCCGAAATTGATTATATTTTATTAGGTTATTTTTACACTAAAATTTACATAAAATAAGTCCAAAATGTGCTATACTTGCCGATTAATAAATATACTTGTTTATGTTCAATTTTGAAACTACTGAAAACCAAACAATGATCGCTCAAATGGTGCGTGATTTTGCCGAAAAGAATATTCGTCCAAACATCATGGATTGGGATGAGAGCCAAACATTTCCTTTAGAAACATTCAAGGAAATGGGAAAATTGGGCTTATTAGGTGTTTTGGTTCCTCAAGAATATGGTGGTTCTGGTTTTGGCTATTTTGAATATGTTACAGCCATTGTTGAATTGTCTAAAGTTTGTGGCTCGGTAGGTTTAAGTATGGCGGCACACAACAGTTTGTGTACCGGACATATCATGTATTTTGGAAATGAGGATCAAAAGAAAAAATGGTTGCCACAATTGGCATCTGGCGAAGCAATTGGTGCTTGGGGATTAACGGAGGCAAACACAGGTAGCGATGCCATGCGCATGCAATGTGTGGCTAAGCAAGATGGTGATAATTGGATTTTAAATGGCACCAAGAATTGGATTACTCACGGTATTACAGGAAATATTGCTGTTGTTTTGGCCAGAACAGGTGAGCTATTAGATAGCAATGGCATTACTGCATTTGTTGTTGAGCGCGGTACTCCCGGTTTTAGGGGTGGTAAAAAAGAAAATAAGTTGGGCATGCGTGCCAGTGAAACAGCGGAGTTGATTTTTGAAGATTGCGTTATTCCGAAAGAAAATGTTTTAGGTAATATTGGTGATGGATTTAAACAAGCGATGAAAGTGCTTGATGGTGGTAGGATATCTATTGCAGCCTTATCATTAGGCATTGCAAAAGGAGCTTATGAAGCTGCCTTAAAGTATTCAAAGGAACGTCATCAGTTTGGTCAGCCAATTAGTAATTTCCAAGGAATATCTTTTAAATTGGCAGATATGGCTACTCAAATTGAAGCGGCCGAATTGTTAATTTTTCAGGCAGCAGACAGGAAAAACAAGAACTTAAGCGTGAACAAAGAAGGGGCTATGGCTAAGTATTACGCCAGCGAGGTTGCTGTTAGAAATTCAACTGAGGCCATTCAAATTTTTGGTGGCTATGGTTATACCAAAGATTTCCCAGTAGAAAAATTCTACCGTGATTCAAAAGTAGGTACAATTGGAGAGGGTACCAGTGAGATTCAAAAACTGGTCATCTCAAGGTCTATTTTGAAGGACTAACTTTAAAGTTAATTCAGAATTCAGAATTCTGAATTCTGAATTAAAATGCTAGCAGCGAAGATTAAAGTTTGTCATTTTTCATCGGTTCATCATGTATGGGACACTCGTGTTTTTTATCGTGAATGTATTTCTTTGGCAAATGAATTTGATGTAACGTTAATTGCTGTAGGAAACAAAACTGAAACCCTCAATGGGGTTAGTATTATTGGGATTAAGAAGCCTGCTAATATTTTCATCAGATTTTTTTACACTATTTTTAAGGTTTTTATTCTGGCGGTTAAGCAAGATGCTCAGATCTATCACATTCATGATGCAGAGATGGTTCCTTTTGGGATAGTCTTGCGTATTTTAGGTAAAAAGGTAATCTATGATATTCATGAAAATACCTATAACGATATTCTTCTTAAACCATGGCTAAGCAAGCCTTTGCGTTTGCTTGTTGCTAAGTGTTATAATTTACTTTTGTTCATTGGGGCTAAATTTTTGTATTATATTGTAGTAGTGGCTGATCCAAAATTTTTGACAAAGTTTTTTGTCAATGAGCATGAATGCACCATCATTCAAA
>CAMCJW010000282.1 GCA_945875195.1 Chitinophaga pinensis
ATTGAGGGAAGGAATAGAAAGTAGGTTTTCGTTTGGCAAAAAACCCGAAATAGAAGGTAAAGTAAAATAGAAATACATGTTAAAAGAAGTAACCATAAAGGAAGAAGAAACTGACCTGCTTGAAGACATAAGTGAGGAATATAAAGTGCTTCTATACAACGATGAAGTGAACACTTTTGATTGGGTAATTGAATGCCTCATTGATATTTGTAAACATGACGAATTACAAGCAGAGCAATGCGCCCTTTTGGTTCATTACAAAGGTAAGGCTGTTGTAAAAGTTGGAGGAATTGAAGAAATGAAAAACATTTGCGAAGCATTGTGCAACAGAGACCTTGCTGCAGCCGTGGAATAATTAAAATACTATATGTTAAACAAAGTTGTTAATAATGCTGCAGAGGCTATTCAAAACATTCAAGATGGCTCAGTAATTATGCTAGGGGGTTTTGGCTTGTGCGGAATCCCCGAAAATTGCATATCGGCCTTGGTTGAAAAAGGCATCAAAAATTTAACTTGCATTTCAAATAATGCGGGAGTAGATGACTTTGGCATTGGTCTCTTATTAAAAACCAAACAAGTGAAGAAAATGATTTCTTCCTATGTTGGTGAAAATGCAGAATTTGAAAGACAATTGCTCAGCGGCGAATTAGAAGTTGAACTTATTCCTCAAGGAACATTAGCAACAAGGTGCTTAGCCACAGGATACGGAATGCCGGCCATATTTACCCCTGCAGGTGTTGGAACCGAAGTGGCCATTGGAAAAGAAACCCGCGAATTTGATGGAAAAACCTATTTGTTAGAACATGCTTTTCAATCAAACTTTGCCATTGTAAAAGCTTGGAAAGGCGATACACAAGGAAATTTAATCTTTAGAGCAACCTCCAGAAACTTTAATCCATTGATGGCAATGGCTGGTAAATTTACCATTGCAGAAGTAGAAGAATTGGTTGAACCTGGCACCCTAGACCCAGATATGATTCATACGCCGGGAATTTATGTTAATTGCATCTTCCAAGGTAAAAACTACGAAAAACGCATTGAACAAACTACCATAACCAAACGTTAGGTTATCTGTTTGCCCGGTTTTTTGCGGTGGTTGGAGTTTTTTGCGGTGGTTGGAGCAAAAGGAGACGCGATAAATCGACGTCTCTACGGGCAATAACTATACAATACATTACATTACCCCCTTCTCCAAATCTCCACATCAATTTTAATTTCATTTTCATCCCGGATGAGGGCGAAATATTTTTCGCCGTTACGCATTCAACATTGGTTTCATTTTCATCCCGGATGAGGGCGAAATATTTTTCGCCCCTACCTCTTTTCCTCTGGTGCAATATTGGGGTCTTTTACTTTGTCTGACGGTGAAAGGCCGCTTATGATTTCTATATTTATGCCATCGCTTAAACCTGTTTTAATGGTTCGTTTTTCAAATGTTTGAGGACTTGTTTCAACTTCTACAAACGGAACCGTTTTATCAAATTGCAATACTGATTCGGGAATGGTATAAACACTTTCTTTTCTTGCCAAAACAATATCTGCCGTTGCGCTGTAACCCGCGCGCAGAAAGGTATTCTTATTGAGTTCAACTCTTGCCTTGATTTGAAATTGAATGGCACCATTTTCCTTCACTCCTTTGGGTGCAATGTATTCTAAAATGGCACCGAATTTATCTGTATCAATGGCGCCAACCGTTAAAATTAAATCCATGCCTGGCTTAATTTTGCCTACTTCACTCTCATCAACTTTCCCTTCAAAAATCATCTCTCCCATGTCTGCAACAATGGCAATGGTTGAACCTTCATTAAAAGTATTGCTTTCAATTACACTGCTGCCTTCCTTTAATGGTATGTCTAAAATCATACCGTCAATAGTTGAACGCACAATAGTATTGGTAGATTTACCAGAGTTTTTACTCACGCCTTCTTTGATTAATTGTATATTATTTTCTGCTGCATTCATTTCTTCCTTGGCATTATTATAAACCAATTTCACTTGCTGGTAATCAGAAAACGAAATCATTTTTGCATCCAATAACTTTTGATTCCTATCTATATCAATTTTGGCGTTTTCATAACTCAACTGCGCTCGGTTCAAACGGCTTTCTGCATTTGCCAAATTTATCATGTTAGGTATAATTCTAATTTGGGCAATCATGTCGCCCTTCCTAATTTTTTCACCAGCAACTACATAAAGTTTTTCTATAATCCCAGAAACCTGCGGCTTTATATTTATCTCCTTCCTCGGCACCACAGCGCCTGTTGCAACTGTTTTCTGCACCACATTGTTTTTTGAAACAGATACGTTCTTATACACAATTGGCTTTTGCTCCGATTTCTTATAAAGAAACCAAATGGTGTAAACAAACAACAGCAACAGTATGGAGAAGAACCCAATTCGAATTATATTTTTCATTTTATATATTTTTTAATTTACAAATACCCTAACATTAAATAACCTCATTCAACAAAAATCCAAGCGCATAAGTGTGTAAAAAAAACCAGCGCTTTAGCGCACCCAAAGAAAAAAAATTGTTCCATCGTTTCTTTGAAGTAAAAACTACTCATACCTCAACGCATCAACCGTACTTATGGCAATTGCTTTTCTTGCCGGTATGATCCCAGCCAATGCGCCACAAAAAATTAAAATACCCAGTGCTTTTAATACCACCAACAGATGCACTCCAGGTTGGTAGAACATGCCAGTATCCTCACCAGCAATGGCAACATTGATTCCCTCCAACAAAAATACACCTGCAATTAATCCAAAATATCCTGCAAGGGAAGTTAGCAAAACAGATTCCGAAATAATTTGTAGCATAATAGAATTCGGGCTAGCCCCTAATGCTCGTCTGATGCCAATTTCACGTGTTCTTTCTTTTACAATAATGAGCATGATATTACTCACACCAATAACTCCTGCCAGTAGGGTTCCAATGCCAACTACCCAAACCAATAATCTAATTCCACCAAACAAACCTTGAATTTTTCCAAATTCTTTCTGACTATTCCAACTGCCAATTGCATAAGGATCATCAGGTGAAATTTTATGCCTTTGTGCCAACAACTTTTTGATCTTTTCTTCCACCAAAGAAGCTTCATATTGTGGCTTTGCTGTTAAACTAAACCAACCAATTCTTCCACCCCAATTAAAGGCTTGTTGAAAAGTAGTAAAAGGAATATAAATTGTTTGCATTTTCTCCTCCGCATCATCGCCAGATTTTTCGGAAGTAAGTGTTCCAATAACTTTAAAATAGGTACCATTTACTTGAATATATTGGCCCAAAGGATTTTCACCTTTGTTAAACAATACTTCTAAAACCCTTTGTGCAATAACACAAACTTTTCTTTTTTCTTTGATATCCAAATCGTTTAAATACCTACCTGCAGTCATTGTAAAAATTTGAATAAACCTATTTTCAGGGAAATCTCCGCGTACCATAAATGGACCTGTTTTAATTCCCCTGCTCACATTATTTTCTCCCCTGTAACCGCCTAGTTGAGCAGAAGGCGCAAGAATATCTAGCTCTGGTACATTGTCTTTGATGGCTTGAATATCATCCTCTAAAAAATTAAAATTTCTACCTCTAGGCAAACCTTTATAGGGAATGGTAGTTTGCTGTGTCCACATATACACTGCATTGGTAGCAGAGCCTCCGAATGAACGGGTAACACCATTTTGCAATCCT